>NZ_JBSTYP010000027.1:0-69003 GCF_054052405.1 Aeromonas aquatilis
TCTGGTGAATAGTGTTCTCTCGATTTCATTCAATACCCCCGATTGTCTCATCGTAACAATCGGGACTGTCTGTGAAAATCAGGATACCTCAGATGATATGAAGCTGCACGACCTGATCAAAATGAACCAGTCGCTCCTGTTGCGTCTGCCCCTTGCGCAGATGAGTGCTATCGCAGTGTGGCCAGCTGCGCAACAACACTAGTTCAGATGCTCGATACGCAGCCTCAAGGTTATCGGCATCGCGAGCCCATACAAAGAGTATCCAAAGACACAGATAGGCCTTTCGCAGTTGGCGTGTGCACTCTGCCTGGTCCTTCGGCTTAGTGAAGATTGCATTGAGCAAGTGGGAGAAATACCGATAGGCGACATCAGGCTGATCAAGCATCGCTAGCGCCTTCTGAAACAGTCCCCGGTTCTCGCTCTCAATTAATTCCGCGCGTAACATACCGCTGAGAATCAGATCTGCAAGGCGATCTCCGTTCCACTCGGCGAAATGAATGTTAACTGTCTCGTTCTTCCGGCAAAAACCGCTCCACTGAGCGCGAACGTCTTCGCGCATTTCTCCCCCCATGCAAACACATATAACGACCGGCAGACTCGCTAAATGGGGCGGAATACGATTCGGGATGTAATCATCCAATATCTCGTTAAGCGATGGACGCACGGCTTGTTGGCCAGTATCCCAATGCTCTCGTGTCAGATCGCCGGACTTGATTGTAAACAGAAACAGGCTGCGATCACCGCCACTGTCACGATTGGGACCCACAGCAGCGACATCAACTCCGGCTTGCCGCGTACCACGGCGGGGGCGGGTGAGAACTTCGAACCCACTCTCAGCCAAGAGATCGGGCAAAATGGCGTCGAGTTCGTCACGTTCACGAAGCGAGCGCAAATAGTGCAACACGACAAGTTTCATCGAGATTCCCGTTGCTCCAGTCTGAAATTAAAAAGCATGTGGTCAAGGCCAATTGGGTCAACAATATTGAGCAGGGGCAACTCAGACGTAATGGAAAATGATGTCATCTCTATCTCAGTGAGATTAGTTTTGCCCTCACCGGTATGGACCGAGGTCAACGACGAGCGTCCGTAAAGGATGTATTGCTTGGTGAAAATATCATCAAATATTGATTTCCGACGCCCCTGCGGGATACTACGCTCCATCTGTTCGTGCCATTGAACTCGCTCCACTTCACGCTGCATTTCGTTGGGGTGTAGTTCAACCAAACGTTCAATGCCTTCCAGCGCGTCATCAAGCGCAGTCTTGCGTGCGAGCAATTCGGCAAGGCCTGAGCTGTTTCCCCCCCCTTCGACGACACACTGCTCAAGATAACTCTTCAACTTGCCGCCATAGCTCAGTAGTAAGGGATCATAGATAAGCTCGAGGACATCATTTTTGATGTCCGGAGATCCATTGCGAAGCACCGCTAACAATATGGTAACCACAGCTAGAGGATCAATGAAGAACCAACCAATAGCCTTACGACAAAGGAATAGCTGATCCGATGGGTCTGATGGCAGTGACGACGAGGATATAGAGAAAGATGGTACATCGTTCCCAACCCCGCACACTTTGTACGCCAAACATTTGTGAGTGTATGCTCCTGCATTAAGCAACCAGTACACCACTGCACTACCAAGCACATCATAGCCTGCTTGATTAAGCGCATGATATGTACTCTGAAGCGAATCAAACGTAATGCGTCCTTTTGAACGATCGATCAATTCACTAAGTAAAGGAATCACCTGTTCAGTACGCCCAACGCTCACGAGTTGGTATAAGGCATGGTCGATGAGAGAGAGTGTGCTGGCGTTATCTGGATCAACGTGGGCCGCAGCGCCAAGACACAGAACAATGGCATCTTCTGTGAGGCTCTCTCGGTGACGCGTCAAGAGGTTTACCGCAAAGTGAATAGTAGATGGGCTAAGTGTAAAAAGGATTTGTTCGAGCCGCTTTTCGAAACCAACTGGTGCATATGCTTTTCGCTTTGCAGCAGCACGATAGCCGGCTTCTATTGATCGAAGGCAGATGTCCTCATCCTCGCTAGACGCACACTGGAACAGGATGTCGATCACCTCAGAGTAGCGATCTCCTAGCTCCATAGACCCCAAAGCCGATATAGCCGCGAGCTTTGCCTCCTGCTTATGAGCCTTCGCGAAAATGATGCTTTCATCCACATCAGAATTTATCAGGAGCACCGTGGATAACAGACGCAGCGCGAGGTTATCACCATTACGTGCTGACTTATAGACTTTTTCAGACCGCTTTGAGTCTTTTTTCGTCCACTCCCCAAACGAGGCAATCAGTGCGCCATCACAACCGGCATCAAGCAAATGCATGATGAATAGGTGAATGATGTCCTGTTCTACGTTCAGAAGGGGAATCAAATCGCATAGAACATTCTCGACAAGGAAAAGTCGCGATCTATCCAACTCCTCAAGCGCGTCTTCGATATAAAAAACAATCGGCGGCGCGTCTGTGGTATTTAATATATGTGCGATCGTCTCAATCAACTCGGAGGCGTTACCATTCAGATGCCAACACTCCAGATCCACAATAGTACGCACCAAGCCGCGAGTACGGAGCTGCGTTGCCAATTCCGTCGCATCTACCTGTATCCCCTCATTAGCCATTGATCTACTCATTGGGTTTTGTCCTCACAAATTCACTTATAATCCTACCGAAATCGCAGACATCTCCCAATCGATTTAGTACTCACGGGGCTAGATAAGTGCTTAATACCATTCACGTATTTGTGACCAAGCGTAACGCTAGCCACATTTTCGTTATCAATAAACGTATTTTTGAGAACTAAGGGTCAAAGGTGAAACATGGGTAGAAAAAAATGCACAAAAGCTGGCAATGGCTCAGACCAAGCCTTGCTACTCGAAGCCAATACTACAGGCACAGGTGCTCGGAAACTAACCGCCCATGAACTCGCTGCACTTCGTCGAGATATGGCCGAGTCATCAGCCAAGATGCGAGCAGAAGTGGCGCGTAGAGGGAACAAAGCCTGATGAGCTCGGAGCTATAACCGCGCGATTGCCCGATTAAACAAAGTTTGTGATCACCAGCTTAGAGATGACAAGCCCCGCAGGGCAGGAAGTACGTTGAGCGCCGCAGGTGCGAATAAGGGACAGTGAAGAGAGTTAACCGGCTTGCCGGTTAGCTAACTTCACACATCCTGCCCTCAGATCAGCCTTGCATCTCTCGTGGAGACTCAATAGGAAATGGCTGTTATCGCCATACATAGGGTTAAGTAATGAACTTACGCCAGGAAAAGATCTAAAAACAGATTAAAATACATATAAAACAGTGCATTACACCTCAAGAGCACATACTTTACTTTGCTAAACCCAATAACTTTACACATAGTTTCCGTGCATTTTCCTACGATCCCCCCTCAGTCAGCTTATAGGGCTAGATCCCTTCCTGGCGTTCAATTATCGGCCTCTGGCCGATTGCGCAGTACGACAAGGTGCAACCGTCCGCATAAAACGGACGGTTACACCGCCTGGAGATCCTGAGATATCCTAAATATCCTGCCAAAACAGTAAAAAATCGGGCGGGTGTGAAACGCCATCGGGCGGGTGTGAAACGCCATCGGGCGGGTGTGAAACGCTATCGGGCGGGTGTGAAACGCTATCGGGCGGGTGTGAGACGCTTTATCCTATTTTCAGCATCTATCGCTATCCCAACTGCATGCAATTTTTCCGCATCTTCCCTGAGCCTGTAACGCTCACTTCGTATCTTTTGACTATTAAGATTTTCACCACACACTGCGCGAATCAGGGTGTCAACATGCCATCCTCCGGCGGGCTCATGCTTGTGAGTCAATATATGGCGAGCAATAGCCTGGCTAATACCGTGCCGCAAACGGGCAATGGGGGCCGGATCGTAGTACAGGCTTAGGTCATGCTCCAATAACATGACCAGTGCGATACCAAGCCGAACTCTCCATAAGTTCCGCTCCCCTCCCGTCAGAGGATCAAGGCGTGTCATCAGTGAAGGGATAACATGATCTATCAAACCACCGATTATTGGGAAATCGAACTGTGACGTTTCAATAGTTACGGTTGCTGCTCGCAGCTCAGTCAGTAATTTCTCAAGCTGGAAGAGGCTATACCGGCTGTCTGACAGCGTTTTCCGCACTTTAGCAGGGTCTACCAGAAGTTCGACACCACCATCGGACACATCGCGGCGACGTTCGGCACAATACAAGATTGCCTCAACAACATCTGCGTGCCGCTGGCCTAACCTCCCCTGAATAGAACAACGGCCAAAGGATGTCTTCATCCAATTTGCCTCCCTCATACTCGGGCGTTGAGTCGCCTGGTAGATCATCACTCGTGCCTGTGCGCTGGTACTGGTTGGAACGACCTTGTTACCAATTGTCATCAGCGCCCTCCACAACAATTTCCGATTTCTTGAACGGCAATACTTCTTTAGTTTTACGCCGCCTCTCCAACACAGCCGGCTTGAGTACGCCCCCCTCATGTCGGCGCAGCCAACGTTCGGGAAAAGGTGCGCCATAGTTGGCTTTGCTGACGCCAAAGCGGACGAAGTAACCTCGCTGACCGTCGTTGACCCCCAACTCTTCGGCTTCCTTTAGCGTCATCCCCGAAAGGTAGGATTGCCAACGGATGTTATCGACCAGTACAGATGAACCACGACTGGCCTGCTGTTGGTCACCAGCCCCCATCATGGTCGCACCCTTGCTGGAGTGATGGAGAAATACGATAGCGCAGCCGGTTTCGACAGCTATGGCCTCCATCCGGCCAATCACCTGTGACATTGGCCCACTGGCGTTCTCCTCCTCAATATGGAAGCGCCGCAGAGTATCCAGAATGAGCAGGCGTCGGCCATCAGCAACCTGTCTGAGTCCGTCGAACCATGCCGAAGACATAATGTCAGGACACCGACCGATCAGCGGCTCAATCAGTAATCCATCAGCTACCGCCTGCTGTTCTGTAAGCGTGAGATGTGCACCCAATACATGTAACCGATGATGAATCGTGGCGGTCGGATCTTCAGCTGGCAGGTAAGCCACAGCCCCTGTGAGGAACTCACCAATGTTCAGTAGATCTGGGCCTCCAGCAATCTGTGTCGCAAGCTGTAAGGCCAACATGGACTTACCCGCCCCACCAGGTGAAACAATTGCGCCTACAGTTCCCGCAACCATATTTGGTAGAACGTAATCAATAGGCGGCGGCAGCTTAGTAAAAGCGGCCATGAGATCGAGGGCCATGCTATTAACCTCTAATAGTCTGGCCGGGGCGTGAAGCATGGAATCCAGAAGACTTGCGCTCTTCAATCCATTTTTCGACTTCCGTCAGCTCCCAAGCAACATTTCTGCTTGTCAGCGCAATACGGCGTGGGAATTCACCCCGCAGCTCCATGTTGTAAATTGTTCGCGCAGAAAGTGGGATCATGTCCAAAAGTGCTTTTCTATTAATGAGGGTCTTGAATGCCATTGTTTGCATGTGTTTGCCTCCAGCAACCAGTGAAGGCGCCATAGTGCCAAGCAATACAACTTGAGTAAGCGCATTAATTGGCTAAAATGGTTGACATGAAAAAAGCACCAAAGATAGTCATCTGGGAGAACTGCGATCATCACATTTCGGCTGCTATCCGGCAGTTTGAAGAACTCTGGCTGCCATACTCAGTATCATCACGTCGATACCCTATCCTTCGCTTGATCAAAGAAGTCATCGACTCCGCTGTAAATAGCTACATAAAGACTCTTCCTGCAAACTACGCTGGGTATCTGCCTGGTGCGGGAGGTGGTGTACCTTTCAGTGAAATTGTCAAATTGGTGGGGCTAGAAGCCATGGTCCGTATGCAACGACAATTGTTGCGACAGTTCATCAAAACTGAAGACCAACAAACTCCGATAGACCTGTGCTTTGTCGCTACGCTTGAATCTTTGATTGGATTAGTCGGGTGCTGCGCATGCAAATCCCCTAAGAGGTCTGCCTCCAGAAAGGGTGTCAACCTGAATAAGCAACGAAAACATGGATTTTGCGAGTTCTGCGGGAATATGACTGAGTTTGCAACCTTTATGGCAACTGTGGAGGAGAACCGGATCAATAATTCCGAACTCGAAGATCACAAAAAATTAGAGCTCAGTCACCAGTATTGCAGCGAGCACCGACCCAAGCTGGTAACTGGCGAGTGGAATCCTTTATATAGAAGAGCAAAACGCTCACTAACACAATTTAATATCGAACTTGCTAGGCTAACTCATCAGTGTGCCAACCGATCCAGACCTAACGCACTATCAGGCGATGAACTAATAGATAGGTATTTTTTTCAATTAATGCTGAGATTAACCCTGCAGTCAGCAGATGAAGCCAAATTACGCAACCTAGCCCGTAGAATGGTAGACTCAAAATGTTCTGACACTAAGAAAATAATACTTACCCTCAAACAATTGGGGTTAAATCAAACAGAAATTGGGCTACGAATACAGCAGCCAATGACACGACAAGCCGTATCTAAATCGCTAGTTACAATTCGTAAAGAATTCGTTTTATAGAATAAAGAGGCTTGGTACCGACCTAAAATTCAGTAGTTGATATCTAGGTCGTAGCCCAAGGAGGTTGGAGCCCCAAATCACTATAAATTCCTTCAAGAGGCTCAATATCAAGCTGCCATTTTCGAGGCAATGAAGTACGAAATTTTTTTGCGAGAAAGTAAACTAAAAGAACAAATGGGTGCCTAAACTCCACCGATCCAAGTTGCCTAGCTTTAATTTTGTCACTGACATAGGAATATCTTGGGTCCTCAAGAAAAGCTAGAAACTCATCCATTGATGTTTTCTTCAATAACTCACTGACTGAGTTAAGTAGATAGTCTGCACTTTTACTATCATCAATAAGCTGAATGTCTCCAAGACGTTTTATTGCCTCGCGGCTAATAACATCCTTCCAGGCATTTATATCGGCCGTTGCTTTTTCCAACAACTCCTTTGCACTGCATAATAAATCATCAGTGGTCTCCATCAGCGCCATACTTTTTGCGAATGTCCTACGGACCTCTGGTGAGGCCGATATATTACCTTTATAGATAGTATCATGAGCCAGTTCAGCATAAGCATGTTGCAGCAAAGTCCTTAACTGCACTTCACAGGGTGTACCTTCTTTTATAATAACACTATTGTGTTCAATATCTCTATTTGCATAAACTATATAGTGAACAGACTGATAATCAAATAATCGTGGATCATCTCCTTTCCAATCATCAAATTCTTTATCCTTTGAATAAGCCCAACTTGTCGCCCCTTCAACTATATTGCAAAGTAATTCAAGCTGAGATGTTAGCAGCACAACAAAGCGAATTCCTGCTTTATCAGTAATCTCTTTATAAGGATCTTTATACTTATTTCGCTTCCTGATAAATGCCTTCGCAACTAGAGAATCTACCTGTTTAACTCTTTGAGATGGCGGGATTTTTACCCATTCCAAGTACGCATTTTTCGTTCCAGCATGAGAAAGAATTTTGGAGTCAATATAAGTCAGAACAAAGTCAGCCCACGCTTCATACATGGGCAACTCAGCCTCGTACAACTTGATGAAATCTGGGCGTTCCATTATTCTTGCTCAGTCAGTCTACCCTGGATTCTAAGGATAGTATGTTCATCGGTAACGTCAACAACCTGAACCATTTCTTCAAATTTTTCTGCAGGAGCTGTTAGCTTAACACTAGAAGAGAAATTCATTTTACGATGCTGTAGCCGTTTCTTAATTAAAGAGGTATCTTTAACTATTGCATTCGTTGGGAAATTTTTACTTTCCATATAATCAGCATAATTATCTCTTAACTCTTCGTTCATGAACTGGTCAGCAAAGCTACTACTCTGGATTGTATTGCTCTGGTCAGTTTTTAGATATGTATGTAATGCCTGCTGAAGGTCAACCTTACTCTCTGTCGACAGTTCAGAATCATTGATAAAACTCTTTGTATATTCAAAAAAATCCCGAGTTCTTTGTTCTGAGTTGTTAGGGATTCTCAACCCCAAGAAACCAGAGTAAAAATATCTTGCTGCCTTTCTATCATCTTTAGCTTGGATATTACTATCGAAAACATAAGCCTCAAAATCGTTTGAGTCCCTAATTTCGTTGCCAACACTTTCTCTACTTAATTCAACGAATGCACCAACCTTATAGAGCTTTGATTGAGGTGTAAGTATTAGGTTATCCAAGTAATCCATAACAACTTTATCACCCACTTCTTTTCCTACAAATCCTGCTTGTTGCTCTGCTTTTATGATGAACAAGCATCTCTTATTCGCAGCACCAGCAGTTCCATCAATAATAACAAGAGTACCTCCGGGCCAGCTTTTACTGGTATGAGCGGTGGTATGCAGTTCCGCAATCTCAACCGAATTATTTATAAAACTGGCATCGTCATCTGTTAGAAGCCTAGTGGCACAATGAAAGCAACTAGCCGCACCATCCTGTGCAATATCCATTTGTAAGCTATGTGATCCATTACCAAGCACACTACTAATTCTCTGTTGCAGCTTATCTAAACCAGCTCCGACTAACTGAGTTAATTCACGACTAGGAAACGGGTTAACTCGCCCTTCATCGTTGGGCTTATAAACGTTATGTAGAATTATTCTATTAAAAATGAGGTTATCAAAAGTAAAAGCCATTCAAAGTTCCGCTCCCTGCATAGTTTTCTGTAAATGGTAATCATATTTACTTATTTAATACTACATTGATCACCAATAAATAGTTAGTCTCACAGCCCACCTGTATTAAGATATCCAATCATCTATCATATCTGCCCAATCTTGCAACATCGCAGTGCGCTGTTCTCTATATTCTGCCTTGTTATAAACAGCTCTAACACCTTTTTGTTCATGAGCAAGGCATTTTTCGATCCAGTCAGTGTTATAGCCAGCCTCATGTAGCAGGGTGCTAGCCGTGCGTCTCAGGTCATGGGGACCAAATTTGGCGAGCAGCTTGCCTTCTTTCTGGGCCAGTGTGTAGGTCATGGTCATCACCCGATTCAAGGTGGCGCTGCTCATAGGCAAATCTGAGTCGTAACGGGATGGCAGTATATAGTCAGAGCCACCAGAGAAGGTCTTCAACGCGATCAGGATGTCCAAGGCTTGTCTGGATAGAAACACCAGGTGGGGGGTCCGTCGCTTCATCCGCTCTTTTGGGATGGTCCAAAGAGCGTCGCTGAAATTGATCTCGCTCCAGGTCGCATTTGTCAGCTCACTTTTGCGCACCATGGTCAAAAGCAGTAACTTTACCGCTGCACGTATGGAGGGCGATGTGCCAATCCGCCCCATATATTCATACATAAGCCGGATTTCTGCAGGCGACAAAGTTCGATCTCGCGGCTCAAATCTGGCAATGCTCGTTGGTCTAACAAGGTCAGCGGGGTTTTCAACCTTCTGCCCTCGCTCGATGGCCCAACGATAAATCTGCAGCACTATGTCACGGGTATGAACAGCCGTTGCTGGAGCCCCTCGCTCCACAATGGCATCCGTCAGCATGCGCAAATCTTCATGGGTGATCTCGGTCAGCTTCTGGTTGCCAAATTTCGTTTCCAGTTCCCGAGCATAGACAGAGCGACGCATATCACGGGTGGAGTCCGCCATCTGGTAACCTCGCAACCACTTTTCCGCCCAAGCACCAAATGTTTCAGCATCTTTTACCCGAGCCTTTTTACGAGCCTTCTCCTTAGCCGGAGACTTACCGTCGGCCACCATCCGCTTGGCTTCATTCAGTCGCTCGCGGGCTTCAGCCAAACTGATACCACCGACACCGTAGCGGCCAAAGGTGATCGTCTCTTGCCTGCCATTGATCGAGTAGTTGTAACGGAACGAGACCGAACCAGCGGGGGTAACCGCTACATAAAGGCCATCCCGGTCATTCACCTTGTAAAGTTTGTCCCTCGGCTTGAGGTTGCGCAGCTTGGTATCAGTCAGCATAAGTCTTATCCTTACTCGAATCTGATACCATGCTGAAACACCACCCCAAAATAAGGCAATAAAACCAATAAAAACAGTTAGTTAAACAAATTAAATACCATGAAAATACAGAATCAAGCAGCATGGTATCGGCTATCATTCATGGCATCATGCCTCGATAATACCACCTTGGATACCATACTCAAGTGGTGCTTCCCACTGCCATCCGTTGCCAGGTCATGCCAAATACAAAAACAAAAAAGCCCATGTAAACATGGGCTTAAATGTATTCCTGTGCCAGTTAGTACCAGCTAATGCCTAACGAGTGATCATTCCCATTCGATGGTTGCAGGCGGCTTGCCGGAGACGTCGTACACCACGCGGGAGATACCGTTGATCTCGTTGATGATGCGATTCGATACGTGACCGAGGAAGTCGTACGGCAGGTGAGCCCAGTGGGCGGTCATAAAGTCGATGGTTTCGACGGCACGCAGGGCAATAACCCAGTCATATTTGCGGCCATCGCCCATCACGCCAACGGAGCGCACCGGCAGGAACACGGCGAATGCCTGGCTGACCTGGTTGTAGAGGTCGGCTTTGCGCAGCTCTTCGATAAAGACCGCATCGGCGCGGCGCAAGATATCGCAGTACTCTTTCTTCACTTCGCCAAGGACGCGCACGCCCAGACCCGGGCCCGGGAACGGGTGACGGTAGAGCATGTCGTAGGGCAGACCCAGCTCGAGGCCGACGCGGCGCACTTCATCTTTGAACAGCTCGCGCAGCGGCTCGACCAGACCCATCTTCATCTCTTCCGGCAGGCCGCCGACGTTGTGGTGGGACTTGATGACGTGGGCTTTGCCGGTTTTGCTGGCAGCGGATTCGATAACGTCCGGATAGATGGTGCCTTGCGCCAGCCACTTGGCATTTTTCAGCTTTTTCGCTTCATCGTCGAACACTTCAACGAAGACGCGGCCGATGATCTTGCGCTTGGCTTCCGGCTCGTCAACACCGGCCAGGGCGGAGAGGAAGCGCTCTTCGGCTGCAACCTTGATGATGTTCAGACCAAAGTGGTCACCAAACATCTCCATCACCTGAGTGCCTTCGTTCAGACGCAGCAGACCGTTGTCAACGAAGACGCAGGTGAGGCGATCGCCGATGGCGCGGTGCACCAGCATGGCAACCACGGAGGAGTCGACACCGCCGGAGAGGCCGAGGATCACTTCATCGTCACCCACCTGCTCGCGGATGCGGGCAACGGCATCGTCGATGATGGTGGCCGGGGTCCAGAGGCATTCGCAGCCGCAGATGTCTTTGACGAAGTGCTCCAGCATGCGGGCACCCTGACGGGTGTGGGTCACTTCCGGGTGGAACTGCACGCCGTAGAAGCGCTTGGCTTCGTTGGCCATGGCCGCGTGGGGGCATGTCGGGGTCTGGGCGATGGTGGTGAAGTCGGCCGGAATGGTGGTGACCTTGTCACCGTGGCTCATCCAGACATCCAGCAGGGCATTGCCGTTGTCGGCGATGGCATCTTCGATGTTGCGCAAGAGGGCGCTGCTCTTGCCAGCTTCGCCCAGCACTTCCACCTTGGCGTAACCGAATTCACGCTCGGTGGAGGATTGCACCTTGCCACCCAGCTGCTCGGCCATGGTCTGCATGCCGTAGCAGATGCCGAACACAGGGACACCGGCGTTGAACACATACTCGGGGGCGCGCGGGCTGCCTGCTTCGGTGACGGACTCGGGGCCGCCGGAGAGGATGATGCCGCTCGGATTGAATTCGCGGATCTGCTCTTCGGTTACGTCCCAGGCCCACAGTTCGCAGTAAACGCCGATTTCGCGCACGCGGCGGGCGATCAGCTGGGTGTACTGGGAACCGAAGTCGAGGATAAGGATACGGTGCTGGTGAATGTCTTTAGTCATTTTATTCCTGCATCAGGCTGATGTTGTCACAAAGGGCACGGGATAAAAAAAGGGTGGAGAAACGGGGCGCAGGGCCCCGTTTTATCAGCCCATCCGATAGTTGGGGGCTTCTTTGGTAATGGTCACATCGTGGACGTGGGACTCTTTCATCCCGGCGCCGGAGATGCGCACGAACTCTGCCTTGGTACGCATGTCGTCGATGGTGGCGCTGCCGGTCAGGCCCATGGAGGAGCGCAGGCCGCCCATCTGCTGATGGATGATCTCTTTGAGGCGGCCCTTGTACGGCACGCGACCTTCGATGCCTTCCGGCACCAGCTTGTCGGCGGCGTTGTCGGTCTGGAAGTAGCGGTCGCTGGAGCCTTTGGACATGGCGCCCAGAGAGCCCATGCCACGGTAGGATTTAAAGGAGCGACCCTGATAGAGCTCGATCTCGCCCGGCGCTTCTTCAGTACCGGCGAACATGGAGCCGACCATGACGCAGCTGGCGCCCGCGGCGATGGCCTTGGCGATGTCGCCGGAGAAGCGGATGCCGCCGTCGGCGATAACCGGAATACCGGTGCCTTCCAGCGCATCAACGGCGTCGGAGATGGCGGTGATCTGGGGCACGCCCACGCCGGTCACGATACGGGTAGTACAGATGGAGCCCGGGCCGATACCGACCTTGACGGCGTTGACACCGGCAGCAGCCAGCGCCTTGGCGCCCGCGGCGGTCGCCACGTTGCCACCGATAATCTGCAGATCCGGATAGGCGTCGCGAGTAGCCTTGATGCGATCCAGCACGCCCTGGGAGTGGCCGTGGGAGGAGTCGATCAGCAGCACGTCTACACCGGCTTCCACCAGCGCAGCAACGCGCTCTTCGTTGCCGGCACCGGCACCAACGGCAGCACCGACCCGCAGACGACCCTTGTCATCTTTACAGGCGTGGGGCTTGCGCTCGGCTTTCTGGAAATCTTTAACGGTGATCATGCCCTTGAGTTTGAAGTCGGCGTTCACCACCAGCACTTTTTCGATACGGTGCTTTTGCATCAGGGCAACTACCTCTTCACGAGGGGCCCCTTCACGCACGGTGACCAGACGATCTTTCTGGGTCATGATCTGTTCAACGGTCTGGGAGAGGTCAATCACGAAGCGCACGTCACGGCCGGTGATGATACCGACCAGCTTGTTGCCGTCAGTCACCACGGGGTAACCGGCGAAACCGTTCTTGTGGCTCAGCTCCTTGATTTGGGCGATGGTCATGTCAGGGCGCACGGTGACGGGGTCAGTGACCACGCCGCTCTCGTACTTCTTGACCTTGCGCACTTCGGCAGCCTGCTGCTCGATGGACATGTTCTTGTGGATAAAGCCGATACCGCCTTCCTGGGCCAGAGCGATAGCCAGACGGGCATCAGTCACTGTGTCCATGGCAGCGGAGATCATCGGGATATTCAGGCTGATGGCGGAGGTCAGCTTGGTACGCAGATCGGCAGTATTGGGAAGAACTTCGGAGTGGGCGGGAACCAACAGTACATCGTCGAAGGTTAACGCTTCTTTGGCAATCCTGAGCATGGCAATATCTCACCGTTGAGGAAGTGGGGGTGTAAAATATTGCCGACGAAGTTTACTCACCGATTGGTCACTGGTAAAGAAGTTTTTTGAATTTTTTATGGCGTAGCCCGCTTTTAGCAGGCCAAGAGGCTAAAAAACCAAGATTTTCTCTTCAAAAATGACCGTTTTGTGGCAAAAGAGTTGAGCGATTGGGGTTTTATGCAAAATGTCCCTGATGAATTTCCCCCGTAGGCAGATTTGCAACCCCCTGCCCTCCTCCCAATCCTGCAGCAAAACAGACCCATACAACCCGGCATTCCATTGCATCGCAATGCACTCGTTAACACGCCAGGCAAGTCGCCATGTTGGCAGTTGTTGCGCTGGCGCAACAAATCAAACAATTCCCGTCACACACACGCAAAAGTAGTGGCCGCAGGAAGAGGAGGTCTCGTAAGATACCCTGCAGCGTCATGATGTGACCATGCTCGTATTGGCCCATTCGGCCACTAACAAGAGAGGTCAAGCACCGGAAAACGGGGCAACAGCGAATATATTCTGCGGGTGAAGTCAAACCCGGCTGAATAACGAGTTTGCCACCCTGACATGCTTATTTCAGTGCATGAAGCACAGTCCATAGATATCAATCAACCATCGCGGGCATATATATGAGATTTCAAGGAAAGATTTCTGAGTGGAACGATGACAAGGGATATGGATTCGTCGAACCTAATGGCGGAGGTGAACGCACATTTATTCATATCAAGTCATTTACATCGAGAGCACGAAGACCCGCCAATGGCGATCTGGTTATTTATGAAGTAGAGAAAGATAGTCGGCAACGCAGCAATGCAGTCAATGTCTCGTTTCCCCATGAACGATCACTGCAAAGAAAGAGAGGGGGCAGTAACGTCAGTCTGGCATGGCCGCTACTGTTTATATCAGGCATATTTGCACTCACCCTGTTTCAGCGTATTCCGGCTCTCATTCTCATCGTATATATATCCCTGAGCATTATTACGTTTATTGCCTATGCCATTGACAAACATGCCGCCCAAAATAACCACTGGCGTACTCAAGAGAGCACCCTGCATCTGCTGGCCCTGCTCGGTGGTTGGCCTGGCGCTCTCTCAGCCCAACAGCTGCTCAGGCATAAATCAGCCAAAGTGGAATTTCGCCAAGTGTTCTGGGTAACGGTTTTCCTGAATCTGCTCCTGCTGTGCGGGTTAACCATGAGCGATCCGGGTCGTGCCATGCTTGGCACTGTCACAACAGAGATCCTCCGTCTGATCGCCCCCTGGGCTTGAGTCCGGGCTCGGCTCCTGCCGTGCGCTGGGGTAAGATAGCGGCCATCGTTTTATCCCGGCCCGCCGGAGCAGACTACAGGTACGCCCTTGAACCGATTTACCCCATCCAGTGCGGCGAGCGGCCGCGAGCAGCAGGTCTTTACCGTCACCCGCCTCAACAGCGCCGTGCGCATGATCCTGGAGCAAGATCTGGGGCTGGTGTGGCTGACCGGCGAGCTCTCCAATCTGGCGATGCCAAGCTCCGGCCACTGGTACTTCTCCCTCAAGGACATGTCGGCGCAGGTGCGCTGCGCCATGTTCAAGGGCAACAACCGGCGGGTGGCCTTCCGCCCGCAGGATGGCATGCAGGTGCTGGTGCAGGCGCGGGTCTCCCTCTATGAGCCGCGCGGCGACTACCAGCTGATCATCGAGTCGATGCAGCCGGCGGGCGACGGCGTATTGGCCCTGCGTTTTGAAGAGCTCAAGCGCCGCCTCGGCGCCGAGGGGCTGTTTGACGAAAGCCGCAAGCGGCCGCTGCCCCGCGAACCGCGGGCGGTGGGCCTTATCACTTCCGCCACCGGTGCCGCCCTGCACGATATGCTGACTGTGCTTAAACGCCGCACCCCGGATCTGCCGGTCTTTATCTACCCGACTCAGGTACAAGGCAGCGCCGCCATCAGCCAGATCGTCGCGGCGATCGCCAAAGCGAACCAGCGCGCCGAGGTGGATGTACTGATCGTCGGACGCGGCGGCGGATCCCTCGAAGATCTCTGGTGCTTTAACGAAGAGGCGGTGGCCCGTGCCATTGCCCACTCCGCCATACCTGTGGTGAGCGCGGTGGGCCACGAGGTGGATGTCACCATCAGCGACTTTGCCGCCGACTTGCGCGCCCCTACCCCATCGGCCGCCGCCGAGCTGGTGGCGCCGGATCAGAGCGCCCGTGCCCAGCGTCTGGTTCACCTCAAACAGCGACTGCTGCAGGCGATGAGTCGCCAGCAGACCGCCGCCCGCCACGATTTCATCCTGCTGCAAAAGCGGCTCGACCATCAGGATCCGAAACGGCGACTGGAGCAGCAGTCCCAGCGCCTCGATGAACTCTCCACCCGTTTGCAGCAGCTATTGCGCCAGCGGCTGCATCAGGGAGAGCGGCGCCTCACCAACCTTGAGCTGCGCCTGCAGGGCAAGAGTCCGGAGCGCCTCCTGGCCGCTGGCAAGCGCCGCCACCAGCTGGCCGAGGAGCGGCTCTATGCTCTGATTGCCAAGCGGCAAGACCTTGCCAGTCACCGCCTCGCCATGCTCACCGCCCGCCTCGACGGGGTGAGCCCGCTCGCCACCCTGGGGCGCGGCTACTCCATCACCCGCACTGAGCGCGGTGAAGTGATAAGCCGCGCCGATCAGGTCAACAGTGGCGATCAGCTCATCACCACCCTGGCGCAAGGGAGCCTGCAGGTGCGGGTCGAGGACATTAAGCCGTAACCTGTTCTCTTGAGCCACAACCGGGCGCCGCACCTCGCAGGCAACCAGTCGCCTCGTTCAAGCCGATATAAAAAATCCCCGCCGATTGGCGGGGATTTTTATTGGGTTCTTCTTCATCCCGCGAGCGGGAGAGCGCGCTTAGCTGGCCTTGCGCAGGATCTGCTCAAGGTAGTCGGCGAAGCGGTGACCGTGATGCTCCAGCAGTTTCGGGAACATGGAGATGGAGGTCATGCCCGGGAAGGTGTTGATTTCATTCAGCAGGATCTCGCCCTCGTCGGTCAGGAAGAAGTCGATACGGGAGAGGTGAGTCAGTTTCAGCTGACGGAACGCCTTGAGGGCATACTCGTGGATCGCATCGGCCTGCGCCTGGGTCAGCCCCTCGGCACGCAGTGCCGTCTCGGTATGGCTGGCGCTGCTGTACTTCTCTTCATAGGTGTAGAACTTGTCCTGCGGCACGCAGATCTCGCCCGGGTAGGTCGCCACCAGCTCGTCACCGTACTGGTAGACTGCCACTTCCAGCTCGCGCGGCTTGACCGCTTTCTCGATCAGAACCTGTTCGGAGTAACCGAAAGCATCGGCAATGCCCTTCACCAGATCCGCTTCGTTGCTGGCAGAGTAGCAGCCAACGGAAGAGCCCTGGGAAGCTGCCTTGATAAAGACCTTGCCCCACTTGGCCAGCGCGGATTTCGCCTCGGCGAGCGCAGCGTCGTTTTGCTCGGTCAGGAACAGGTATGGGGTATTGGGAATGCCGATGGCGGAGAGCCACAGCTTGGTGCTGATCTTGTTGAAGCAGATCTTGCTCGCCTCGGCATCGCAACCGAGATAAGGCAATCCGGCCAGCTCGAGGAAGGATTGCAGATCGCCGGTCTCACCCGGGTAACCGTGGATGCAGGGCACCACGTAGTCTACCGGACGGGCCACGCTGTCAAACGAGAGCAGCTTGTCGAGCCCCAGCTTGCACTCGCGGCCATCGGCACTGAGCCAGCGATCGGCGAACATCTCGACGCGGGTCACTTCGACACCGGGCAGAAGGCCCAGTTGTTGCTCGAGGAAATTGGCGCTGCGCAGAGAAACTTCGTGCTCGGAGCCACCGCCGCCGCACAGCAGCAAGACATGCATGTTCTTCATTAGATGTGATCCCTTGGGAAAAGCGGCCTCGCCATGACCATTTGATAAGCCAACCACCATAAAAACCCGACGAAGCCAGATACGAACATAAGTGCGCGCCAGTGTAGCAAGGGAGATCAACCCTTGTCAGCTGATGGGAGACCCATGACCCCACTTCTTGCAGTGAAAAGTCTCCCCTGTGTCAAAATCGGGACACATTGCCCTTCAGCGCGGCGGATCGACCCTTCCCATGCCGTTGCCATTGACCCGAAACCAGCCGGCGATGCTGTAGCGCTCGCGATTGGCAGGCAGCACTTCGTGGGGAAACTCCTCGGAGAGAAACATGACCAGCCGCCCCCCCTTGGGGCAGACATCCATCAAAAACTGTTCCTTGTCGTCATACATGCGCAGCACTCCACCCGCTTCGGGCAGCCAGTCGTTGTTGAGGTAAAACACGGTGGTAAGACGGCGGTTGGAGCGACCGGCAAAGGCATCCCGGTGGGTGGCGTAAAAATCCCCGCTGCGATAGCGGGCGAAGTGGGCCTCGTAGTCGAACAATCCCAACATCAGCATCCGGTTGGCGGCAAGACGCAGGGACTCCATCCGGGCGAGGTAGTCAGCCACCGGCGCACCGAGGGAGGGCTCCAGCCAGTGGATCTGGTCACGGCGAATATCGGGATTGCCCTGGTGCAGGGCGTCACGGCCGATCCCGGCCGGTTGCCATTCGCTTGGCAAACAGGCTTTGAGGGCATCCACCTCGGCGGCGGTCAAAAAATCATCCACTATCACCCATCCCCGGGTGTAAATGGCATCCATGGCAGCTTGATAGTCCAAGATTGGCTCACAATGAGTGGAGAGAGGGCGCTTTGTAACGACTTACCGGCAAAGCCACAAACCGGTTTGCTTCTCTTGAGAAGTCCTACCATCAATACGCGATTTGTCGCCCGCTTCCCCGCTTTTTGTCGCCAGTTGTGATCCCGCCCCACCGGACGGCGTATTGGCTGTCGAAACTGTGATGGCCATTGCAATCAGGGGGAAGATAGAGTGCGGGTCTCTTGCCGCCAAAAGAGCCAACCGATACCGTACTCCAGTACCATCATGCCGTTCATCCGACATCTATCGCCACAACCGACCGAGCGCCTCACGGACAACCAATAGAAGGATCTGCTTATGCCTCTGCCCGATCTCACTTTGCAACGACTGGATGGCACCCCCTATCCGCTGGCCCAACTGGCTGGCAAGGTGGTGCTGGTGGTCAATGTCGCCAGTCGCTGCGGCTTTACTCCCCAATATGAAGGGCTGGAAGCCCTCTATCGGGAACTCGGCCCCAAGGGGCTGGTGATCTTGGGCTTCCCCTGCAACCAGTTTGGCAATCAGGAGCCGGGGGATGCGGACGAGATTGCCCGCTTCTGCTCCCTCGACTATCCGGTCACCTTCCCCATCATGGCCAAGTGCGATGTCAACGGCGAGCATGCCCACCCCTTCTACCAGTGGCTTAAAAAACAGAAACCGGGTTTTCTGGGGCTGGAAAATGTCAAATGGAACTTCACCAAGTTCCTGATCGACCAGGAGGGAAATGTGGTGGACAGATTCGCCCCCCAGGCCAAACCGGAGAACCTGGCCGAGCAAATCCGCGAGATGCTCTGAATCTTCCGACGCGTTTTGCCCCATTGCTTTTGAACGATTGTGTGGCGGCCGGTGCGACAGCTACTGCGCAGCGGCCGCTATTTTGCTATATTACGCCCCCACTATCTTTTCCATATCGTGGCTGGCCCCAAAGTGCTGGCTGCCCGTTGAGCCAAAGGCTCATCTCAGGAGTGTCTCTCGAACATGTCATTCAACGAACTGGGTCTGTCTCCGCATATTCTGCGGGCCGTCAAGGAGCTGGGTTACGAACAGCCAACCCCCATCCAGCAGCAAGCGATTCCGGCCATTCTGGCCGGTCAGGATGTGCTCGGCGGCGCTCAGACAGGCACAGGCAAAACGGCAGGTTTCACCCTGCCGATGTTGCAGCGTCTGCTGGCCAACCACGGTCGTGGCCGTCGTCAGGTACGCGCACTGGTACTGACCCCGACCCGCGAACTGGCGGCACAGGTGGGCGAGAGCATCATCAAGTATGCCCACCACCTACCGTTCAAGACTCTGATCGCCTACGGCGGCGTCAGCATCAAACCGAATCTGGACGCCATCAAGCTGGGTGTGGACATTCTGGTCGCCACCCCGGGCCGTCTGCTGGATCTGCTGACCCAGGGCGCCCTGACCCTGAGCGAGCTGGAAGTGCTGGTGCTGGATGAAGCGGATCGCATGCTCGACATGGGCTTTATCGTCGACATCCGCCGCATCATGAAGGCGCTGCCTGCAGAGCGGCAAACCCTGCTCTTCTCTGCCACCTTCTCAAGCGACATCAAGGCGCTGGCGGATGATCTGCTGAACGACCCCACCCTGATCGAGGTGGACCCCAGCAATACTGCCGCCGAGCAGGTGACCCAGCGCATCATTCAGGTGGATCGGGAACGCCGCCGCGAGCTGCTCTCCCACATGATTGGCCGTGGCAACTGGCAGCGGGTGTTGGTGTTTGTTCGCACCAAGCAGATCGCCGACCGCCTCGCCCAGCAGATGCAAAAAGATGGCCTCAATACCGTGGCGATCCACGGTGACAAGAGCCAGGGTGCCCGCAACCGGGCGCTGGCCGATTTTCGCAGTGGCGAGGTGCGGGTGCTGGTAGCGACCGATATTGCCGCCCGCGGTCTCGATATCGATCAACTACCCTACGTGATCAACTTCGAACTGCCCCAGATGGCGGAAGATTACATCCACCGTATCGGCCGCACCGGCCGCGCCGGTCGTGGCGGCGAGGCCATCTCGCTGGTCAGCCAGGACGAGTTGGGTCAGCTCAAGGCGATCGAAGCCCTGATCGGCCAATCCCTGACCGTGGAAATCCTGGAAGGGTATGAGCCAAGCGGCAAGCCGAGTCGCCAGACTCTGCCGGGCAGCAAGCCGGTGCAGAACCCGCCTCGGGCTCGCGGCCATGCCAAGGGCAAGCCAGCCGCAGGCAAGGGCAAAGCCAAGGGTGACGCCAGCAAAAATCCCGCCCAGTCTCCTCAAAACAAGTCCCGCAAGCGGGAAGTAGTGGGCGAGGATATCGGCTTTGCGCCAATGCGCCGCTTGCCCAAAGCAATGCGCGACAGCTATCAGGAGAGCAGCGACGAGTAAGCTCGCGCGACGCTAACTGCCAAGCCAAAAGAGGGAGCCTGCAAGGCTCCCTCTTTCGTTATGGATGGTGCGAGCTGGCGCAAGTGCTGCGCTCAGGCTCAGACCAGAGAGTGACGCACTGCGGCGGCGCCATGGCTGGGCGGTGCTGAACCATCGAGCGGATTGAGTTGCAAGAACTCGAACAGCCCGGCCTGCATATTGACGTTCCAGAAGCGCCCGGCGAGAGTGAGTTGCAACCGTGCGCTCTCGATCTCGGCCAGCCCGTGCCGCTGCCAGACGGCAAAAAGCGGCATCAGATGGGTCAGCAAAGGCGTTGGCAGACGATCCAGCGCCAGCACGCCACTGTCGAGGGCACCGCGCAGCAGACCATCAATCCTTGCATTGGGATTGCGCCCCATCACCATCCCGGGTGCCCGCTCGCTGTTGGCCAGCGCATCGTGCCAAGGAGCCAGATCCCGCCCATACATCAAGCCATGGCCAAGAATGCTGCCCCCAGCACCGGCGCCAAAGGGGAGGATCTCCGCACCGCGCTTGGCCATCTGGTTATAACGGCTCTGCTCGGCCGGGCTGCGCCGCCAGTGACTGCAAGAGAGACGCTCCCAGCCGTGGGCTTCCAGTTGCGCCCCGCCATAGGCATACATAGCGGCTCGCTGCTGGCCATCGGCAAGCCAATCCAGGGTGCCCTTCTCCTGCGCCCGCTCCAGATTGGTGCCCTGCATGGCGATGAGCTGGTAGAGATCGACCCCGTGTACACCGCTCGCCATCACATCGCGGATATCCTGCTGCCACACGGCATCATCCTGACCGGGCAGACCAAAGATAAGATCCGCCACGATCACAGCCGCATCATCACGGGTCAGCTCACCCAAACGGGTCAGCAGCGTCTCCCTGTCATCGAAACGGGCTGCCTGCTGACGCACCCGGGTATCAAAGCTCTGCACCCCGAATGAGAAGCGGTTGAAGCCCCCCGCCAGCGCAACCTGCCATTTCTCATCATCAAAGCCGTTGAGACGTCCCTCCAGTGTCACCTCGGCATCCGCCGCCAGCGGAAAACGGCGGATCACGGCAGCCAGCATGGCCAGCTCGTCGGCGCTCATGTCGGTCGGCGTACCGCCCCCCACATAGACGGCTGAAAACGGCATGCTCTGCGCCAGCGGGGTGTCAGCCGCCTGCACAAGGGAGGCGCACAAGGCGTTGACATAGCGGTTGATCCGCGCCGGGTTGGCGCCATTTTCAAAGAAATTGCAAAAGCTGCAGCGCTTGCGGCAAAACGGAATATGGATGTAGAGGGCGCGCTCCTCAGCTTCACTCTCTCGCTGCCACCAGCTTTGCCAGCCAGCCTCATCCAACGGGAAGGGGCGCATCCCTCCCCGACTGGCGTGAGCCGAGGTCTTGGCGCTAAAAGCAAACTTGAGGGGATCCGGCGTGGCAATACCGGTCATGGAAGGGGTCAGATTCATGATGGTCACTATTATCAGCAAATAATGACAATGATAACGATTATCGTTACTTGCGATTTGTTCTGGATCAACCCGAGGAGCAGCCCCCCTCCCGAAAGGCATTTTGGCAACCTGCATTACCGATCTGCTTAACAAATTATTTACTCAAGAGTGGTTATCGTGTGCCGATAGAGAACCATCTCCCGCCGTTTCTTCGTCTACGATCAAGATGATACGGGATCACATAACAACACCAAGCGCATGGAACTTGCCCAAAATGCATAACCTCTCCTTGAACTGGAAAATATTCCTCCCTCTTGCGCTGGTCATCAGCACCACCTTTGGCCTCTGCTTCGAACTCTCCGCCTGGCTGCAACGGGATCTCGCCATCCGGCTGGCAGAGGAGAAAGTTGAGAGCATGGCCAACACCTATATGGATCAGGTGAACGTGCTGATGATGACCGGTGGCATGGCCAACCGGCAGATAGTGCAGACCAAACTCAAAAGTGAAGCGGGCATCGTTGAGGCCCGTCTGGTGCGCGCGCCGGCCGTCAGCAACCTGTTTGGCCCGGGTCATCCGGATCAGAAAGCGCAGGATCCCCTCGATGAGCGTGCCATCAATCAGGGCGAAGCCATCCTGGAGCAGCAGGGCAACCGGCTCATCCTGATCAAACCGTTCAAAGCTTACAAGGAGTATCGCGGCACCCAGTGCCTCACCTGTCACCAGGTCAATGAAGGAACCGTGATGGGGGCAGTACGGATCAGTTATGACCTCAGCCACACCTTCGGCGAGATCCGCCACAACAACCTGATCCTGAGCGGCAGCCTGGCCGCCGTCTTCAGCCTCGGCTTCGGCTTGCTCTGGTGGGTATTGCAACGTTACGTGAAACACCCCCTGCGCCAGTTGCAGCTCACCATGATCCGGATGGCCAAAGAGCGCGACCTCGCCCTCCCCCTGGTCAATCACAGCCGGGATGAACTGGGCCAGATGACCCGCGCCGTCAATGACATGGTGCAGGGATTCCGCCACAGCCTGCAGGAGGTGGAAGGGGCGACCCACCAGCTTTATCAGGAGTCGAACCAGATCCGTCAGGTGGCGACCCAGACCGAAAACTCGGCCCGCCAGCAAGAGGGGATGACCACCCAGGTTGCCGCCGCCGTCAGCGAGCTGGCCGCCAGCTCTCATGAAGTGCGCGAACATGCCCGCCACAGCGCCGAGCTCTC
Source organism: Aeromonas aquatilis (assembly GCF_054052405.1). Lineage (NCBI taxonomy): Bacteria > Pseudomonadati > Pseudomonadota > Gammaproteobacteria > Aeromonadales > Aeromonadaceae > Aeromonas > Aeromonas aquatilis. Next base: position 23,118 of record NZ_JBSTYP010000027.1, read on the forward strand.
CGCCCTCACCAATCAGGATGCCGCCGACACCAGCCGCCTCGCCCAGCACTCCATCACCGATATGGGCGAGATGTCGGCAGAGATCGATCGGGTGGATCAGGTGATCCAGCAACTCGACAGCCGCTGCCTGGCGGTTGACGGTGTGCTCGAGGTGATCAAGGGGATTGCCGATCAGACCAACCTGCTGGCCCTCAACGCCGCCATTGAAGCGGCCCGGGCAGGTGAGCAAGGCCGTGGCTTTGCGGTGGTGGCCGATGAAGTGCGGGCCCTCTCCAACCGCAGCCGCGCCGCCAGCGAAGAGATCTCACAGATGATCGCCGCCCTGCAAAATGAGGCCCAGAGCGCAGTTACGGTGATCGGGGATGCAAAAAGCAAAGCCGGTGAAAGTATCAGCAAAACCGAAGCGACCCTGGCGGCCATGCAGAACATCATCGAGCGCATCGCCCGCATCAACGACCTCAACGCCCAGATGGCGCAGTCGGCCGAAGAGCAGGACAGGGTCTGCCATGAGGTTGACAGCTCGGTAAGCGATATTCGCAACACCTCCAACGACACCCTGGGTCAGGCGCACGCCGCCAACCTCGCCAGCATCCAGTTGGTGGAGCAGTGCCAGAAACTGGAAGCGCTGCTGAAAACCTACCGTTGGTAATCCACTTCACCAATGAAAAAGCGCGACCCTAGGGTCGTGCTTTTGCTTTATGGATTCGATTTGGCCGAGCGGCAGCTTGCTGTTCCAGCGGCGCGCTGATATTAACGGCGCCGCCGGGATGACTTTAGCGGGCGTTACGGGTTGCGACGGCATCCGCCAGGTTGCGCAGCAACACTTCGGTATCAGCCCAACCGATACAGGCATCGGTGATGCTCTGGCCGACGGTGAGTTCACACCCTTCCACCAGATCCTGACGGCCTTCTACCAGATGGCTCTCCACCATCACCCCAAACACCGCCTTGCTGCCGGCACGCAGTTGGCCAGCCACATCCTCGGCCACCACCATCTGGTTCTTGAACTGCTTGCTGCTGTTGGCATGACTAAAGTCGATCATCACCTTCTGGGGCAGACCGGCCTTCTCCAGCCCCTTCACAACTTCGCTGACATGGGCCGCGCTGTAGTTCGGCTCACGACCACCACGCAGAATGATGTGACAGTCCGGGTTGCCGCGGGTCGCCACGATGGCGGAGTGACCGTATTTGGTGACCGACAGGAAGTGGTGCGGCGCACTGGCAGCGCCAATGGCATCGATGGCCACCTTGATGGTGCCGTCAGTGCCATTCTTGAAGCCCACCGGGCAGGAGAGACCGGAGGCCAGCTCGCGGTGTACCTGGGATTCGGTGGTACGGGCACCGATCGCGCCCCAGCTCATCAGATCCGCCACATATTGCGGGGTGATCATGTCGAGGAACTCGGAGGCAGTCGGCAGCCCCATGTCGTTGAGATCCAGCAACAGCTTGCGACCAATGCGCAGACCGTCGTTGATCTTGCAGCTGTTGTCGAGGTACGGGTCGTTGATCAGTCCCTTCCAGCCCACCGTGGTGCGCGGTTTTTCGAAGTAGACCCGCATCACGATCTCCAGCTGACCTTTCAGCTCGTCACGCAACGCCTTGAGGCGCTTGCCGTACTCCAGCGCGGCCACCGGATCGTGGATGGAGCAAGGACCAATCACCACCAGCAGACGCTCATCTTCGCCGGCCAGGATATTGTGAATGGCCTGACGGGATTCAAAAACGGTAGACGAGGCAACCTCGGTAGCCGGAAACTTCTCAAGCACCGCAACCGGGGGTAATAACTCTTTGATTTCACTGATACGAACGTCGTCGGTTTGATGCTGCATGACAAGGCTTCCTGCTAGATGACTGCGATTAAGAAATCTCAACATAGCCCGCGACAGCGCATGTGTAAATAGGAAATTACAGCAATCACAAAACTATTTTGCGTAGCAATCTTGCAAGTTATTGAAATGATGCTAGGCGAAAGGACGATGCAGGTGAGGAAGGCAAAAAGGCCCGCTCAGCGCGGGCCCGAAGCGTCGGTGATGACGGGTTTGTCAGTGATCAGCCACGCTGGCTGATACTGGCCAGCTTGTCGAAGTAATCCGGGAAGGTCTTCGAGGTGCACTTGGGATCATTGATGGTGACCGGAGTATCCGACAACGCCACCAGTGAGAAGCACATGGCGATACGGTGATCGTTGTAGGTATCGATCTCGGCATGCTTGAGCTGGGTCGGCGGGGTCACGGTGATAAAGTCATGCCCCTCCTCCACTTCGACGCCCAGCTTGCGCAGCTCGGTCGCCATGGCGTGCAGACGGTCGGTCTCTTTCACCCGCCAGTTGTAGATATTGCGAATGGAAGTCGGCCCCTCGGCAAACAGCGCGGCAACGGCGATGGTCATGGCCGCATCGGGAATATGGTTCATGTCCATATCCACTCCGTGCAGCGGCGCCTGCTCCGCCTCGATAAAATCATCGCCCCAGGTGATGCGCGCGCCCATCTTCTCCAGCACGTCGGCGAAGTGGATATCACCCTGAATGCTGTGCTTGCCAATACCGGTGACCCGCACCTTGCCCTTGATGGCGCCCGCCGCGAGGAAGTAGGAGGCGCTGGAGGCATCCCCTTCCACCAGAAAATCACCCGGGCTGATATAGGTCTGGTTGCCCTTGATATAGAACAGCTTGTAGTTGTCGTGCTCGATGACCACCCCGAACTGCTTCATGATGTGCAGGGTGATGTCGATGTAGGGCTTGGAGACCAGCTCCCCCTTGATGTGGATCCGGGTATCACCGGCCGCCATCGGCGCCGCCATCAAAAATGCGGTCAGGAACTGGCTGGAGACGGAGCCATCGACGTGCACATCGCCGCCCCACAGCCCCTTGGCATCCACCACCAGCGGCGGATAACCATCGTGTTTCAGGTACTGGATATGGGCACCCGCTTCACGCAGGGCATCCACCAGATGGCCGATGGGACGCTCTTCCATGCGCGGCTCGCCACCCAGGGTATATTCACCGGAGCCGAGGCATAGCGCGGCGCAGAGCGGTCGCATCGCAGTACCGGCGTTGCCGAGGAACAGATTGACCGGCTCTTTCACCGCGAAGCTGCGGCCCAGACCCTGCACAGTACACTCGGTCTTGTCGGCGGAGAGCTTGTACTTGACCCCGAGCTGGGTCAGCGCAGCCAGCATATGACGAATGTCATCGCTGTCGAGCAGGTTGGTCAGACGGGTGGTGCCACGAGCCAGCGCCGCCAGCAGCAGCGCACGGTTAGAGACACTCTTGGAGCCGGGCAGATTGACCTCACCGGCCACACGAGAAATGGGTTCCAAACGCAACGAATTCATAGACTTCCTGTGCTATCTCAAAAATAAACGCCTGTCCGGACGTTAACAGCCTGCGTCCCGCTCGGCAAGGGCACTTTCAGGGGAAATCGCACGGCAAACGCCAGCGCGCTGGTTCTGTTGAAAAAAAGACGCCGAGGTATCCCCGGCGTCTTGAATCACTGCAATAGCTGGAAGCGGCTCACGAGTTGTCACGAGAGGCCGCCAGCAAGCACGTATGTACTTTCTTTTCAGCCGTGGCGCTTGGCAAAGCCATCCATAAAGCTCACCAGAGCCTTCACTCCCTCCAGCGGCATGGCGTTGTAGATGCTGGCGCGCATGCCACCGACGATGCGGTGCCCTTTGAGGGCCAGCAGGCCGGCCGCTTCCGATTCGGCCAGGAACTGCTTGTCCAGCTCGGCATTTTTCAGCTGGAACGGGATGTTCATCCGCGAACGGCAGCTGACATCCACCTGATTGCCGTAGAAGCTCGACTGATCGAGATAGTCGTAGAGGAAGTCGGCCTTCTCCTTGTTGCGCGCTTCCATCGCCTCGAGGCCACCCTGTTCCTTGAGCCACTCGAACACCAGACCGGCCAGATACCAGGCGTAGGTGGGCGGCGTGTTGAACATGGAGTCGTTCTTGGCAGTGAGCTGGTAGTCGAAAATCGAGGGGACATCGGCTCTTGCCTGATCCAGCAAGTCATCGCGCACGATGGCGATGGCAAGCCCGGACGGCCCGATATTTTTCTGGGCACCAGCATAGATGATGCCAAAGCGGCTGACGTCGAGAGGACGGGAGAGAATGGTGGAGGAGAGATCTGCTACCAGCGGCACCTCGCCGGTGACCGGGATGTCGAACATCTCAATGCCGTCGATGGTTTCATTCGGGCAGTAGTGAACATAGGCCGCATCGGCGCGAAACGCCGGGGTCGGCAGCAGGTGAGAGATCCCCTGCTCGTTCTTGGCAACCCCCTGGAAGGTCTGGATATCGCCATACTTTTTGGCTTCATCCACAGCACTCTGGGACCAGACACCGGTCAGCAGGAAGTCCGCCTTCTTGTTGGCCCCGCCCAGCAGGTTCATGGGCACGGCGGAGAACTGACCGCGGCCGCCACCGTGCATGAAGAGCACCTTGTAGTTCTCCGGCACCGCCAGCAGCTCGCGCAGATCAGCTTCGGCCTTCTCGGCAACCGCCATGTAGGGCTTGCCGCGATGGGAAAGCTCCATGACCGAGGCTCCCAGCCCCTGAAAATTACAAAATTCGCGCTGGGCGCGCTCCATGACTTCAACCGGCAGCATGGCGGGGCCGGCGCAGAAGTTGTAAATCTGTTTGCTCATGACGCTTTCCGTGAGTGGATGAGAGTAATCGATGACTTGTCAGGTTTTACACAAGAGCAGCCAGCGGATCAAAGGCTTTTTGGGAGCTGGCTCAACCTTTTACCGTCACTCTGCATCCCCCTTGCAGTAGAAAAAGCCCTGAACGGGTCAGGGCTTGCAGGGAACATGCACAGAAATGGCGGGCAGAGCGCATAAACGACCACAGCTCAGCCATTTCTGACAAATTTACAGTTTGGCGGTGAGCTCCGGCAGCAGGGTGAAGAGATCCCCCACCAGCCCGTAGTCTGCCACCTGAAAGATGGGGGCGTCGCTGTCCTTGTTGATGGCCACGATCACCTTCGACTCCTTCATCCCCGCCAGATGCTGGATGGCCCCCGAAATGCCGACCGCGATATAGAGCTCGGGTGCCACCACCTTGCCGGTCTGTCCCACCTGCAGATCGTTGGCGACATATCCCGCATCAACAGCGGCTCGCGATGCCCCCACGGCACCGCCCAGCTTGTCGGCCAGCACCTCAATCAGGGCAAACTGCGCCTTGGAACCAAGGGCGCGGCCGCCGGAGACAACCACCCGGGCGGCGGTCAGTTCGGGCCTGCTGGAGCGCACCGCACGGCGCTCGACCAGCCGGGTACGGCCAGCGAATTCGGGCACGGCCAAGTGCTCGATGGGAGCCTGCCCGCCTGTCGCCGCCTTGGCAAACGCGGTGGCCCGCACCGTCATCACTTTGACGGGCGCCGAGCTTGCCACTCTGGCAATGGCATTGCCCGCATAGATGGGGCGCAGGAAGGTGTCGCTGCTCTCGATAGCCGTCACCTCGGAGAGCATCTCCACCCCGAGCCGGGCCGCCACCTGTGGCAGCAGCGCCTTGCCCATGGCACTCGCCGCCATCAGGCAGTGGCTGTAACCTTCGCACCAGCTGGCCAGCAGCTTGTCCACCCCATCCAGCAGCCCGTCGGCCAGCAGGGGATGTTCGGCAAGCAACACCTTGTCGACGCCGCCGAGAGCTGCCGCCTGTGCACCCGCCTCGGTCAGTCCCTGCCCGAGCAACAGCAGGTCAACCTGACCGCCGATGGAGACGGCGACGGTCACCAGTTGTGCCACGTTGTCGGCCAGATGGCCCTGATGATGTTCGGCAATGATCAGCACGCTCATGGCAACACCTTCGCTTCGTGTTTGAGTTTGTCCACCAGCTCGTCCACCGAGCCCACCTTGATCCCGGCGCTGCGGGCTGGCGGCGCCATCACCCCGAGCAAACGGGTCTGGTTGGCCATCTCAACGGCGAGTGTCGAGAAGGGGGCGCTATCAAGCGGCTTGCGCTTGGCCTTCATGATGTTGGGCAACGAAGCAAAGCGCGGTTCATTCAAACGCAGATCGGCGCTCACCACCGCAGGCAACGGCATGCCGAGGGTCTCGAGGCCACCGTCGATTTCGCGGGTCACCAGCAGCTCTCCCGCTTCCACCTTGAGGGCGGACGCGCAGGTCGCCAGCGGCCAATCATTGAGGGCAGCCAGCATCTGGGCCACCTGATTGTTGTCTGAATCGATGGACTGCTTGCCGAGCAGCACCAGATCAGGCTGCTCCTGCTCACACACCTTGTGTAAGGCGCGGGCGACAGTCAGCGGGGTGAGCGTCTCATCGGCGACACTCTCACCGGTTATATAGTGCAGCGCCCGATCCGCCCCCAGCGCCAGCCCATGGCGTAGTTGCTCGGCGGCAGCGTCAGGGCCAAAGGTCACCACCACCAGCTCGCTGGCGATACCCGCTTCCCGCAGCCTGACCCCCTCCTCCACCGCAATTTCACAAAAGGGGTTGATCCCCATCTTCACATTGGCGAGCTCCACGTCGGAGCCGTCTCCCTTCACCCGGATCTTGACGTTGTAGTCGACTACCCGTTTGATTGCGACCAGCAGCTTCATGGGGTCATGCCTCGTCTCTTTGGATTGAATTCATTAGTGTGCCTCTGCGTTTGTTACAGTGCGCTCTTCCCTGATTTTTTGCTTTTTCTTGCTCAGCTTTGCTTACAACTGCTTTACGTTTACGTAAACTACCAGCATTACCCTAGGCCAACCAGAGCGCAGAGGCAAGATGGAACGGGAAGCAATGGAATTTGATGTCGTCATCATCGGCGGCGGTCCGGCGGGGCTCAGTGCAGCCATCGCCCTGAAACAGCAGGATGCCACTCTCTCTGTCTGTCTGCTGGAGAAAGGGGCCGAAATTGGCGCCCATCTGCTCTCCGGCGCCCTGTTTGATTCCGTCGCCTTGCAAGAGCTGCTGCCGGATGGCTGGCAGCAAGCGCCGCTCGGCGTGCCGGTCAGCGACGATCAGGTTCATCTGCTGCAAAGCGAGCAACGCTCACTGCAACTCCCCGCCTGGGCGGTGCCACCCCGGATGCACAATGAGGGCTGTCACATCGTCAGCCTCGGAAATCTCTGCCGCTGGCTTGGCCAACAGGCGGAAAAACTGGGAGTCGAAATATACCCGGGGTTTACCGCCAGCGACCTTATCATGGAAGCGGGAAGGGTCAAGGGGGTGATCACCGGCGATTTGGGACTTGATCGCGCGGGCAATCCAAAACCGGATCATGTTCCCGGCATGGCGCTCTATGGCCGCTATACCCTCTTTGCCGAGGGAGCCCGCGGCCATCTCGGCAAACAGCTGATCTCCGACTTCAACCTGGCAAGCCCTGCCCAGCCCCAGCACTATGCCATCGGTTTCAAGGAGCTGTGGCAACTGCCTGCTGGCCAAGGCAAAGCAGGACAGGTGCTGCACGGTAGTGGCTGGCCCCTTGGCAAGCAGGGGGGCGGCAATAGCCACGGTGGCTTCTACCTCTATCAGATGGAGGGAGATCAGGTGGCAGTCGGGCTGATCGTCGATCTCAACTACCAGAATCCCTGGCTCAGCCCGTTCGACGAATTCCAGCGCCTCAAACATCACCCTCTTATCGCCGACCTGCTGCAAGGGGGCGAGCGCATCAGCTATGGCGCCCGCGCCATCACCAAGGGGGGCTGGCACGCCCTGCCCCGCATGCACTTCCCCGGCGGCCTGCTGATCGGCTGCGATGCCGGCACCCTCGACTTTTCCCGCATCAAGGGGATCCACATCGCCATGAAGTCCGGCATGCTGGCGGCAAAAACCGTCGCGATGGCGCTGCGGGGGGGCGATGAGGGAGGCCGGGATCTGGCCCAGTATGGTGACGAGCTGCACCAGAGCTGGCTGGCCCGCGAACTCAAGGCGGCGCGCAACTTCGGCGCGGCGCTTCACCGCTATGGTCCCTGGTTGGGCGGTGCCTTCAACTGGCTGGAGCAACGGCTGTTTGGCGCAAACTCGCCCTTCAAACTGCTCGATAAGGCTCACGATTACCGTCAGCTACGCGTGGCCAGCCGCTGCGAGCCCATCACTTATCCCAAACCCGATGGCAAGCTGAGCTTTGACAAGCTCTCGTCTGTGTATCTGGCTAACACCAGTCACGATGAAGATCAGCCTTGTCACCTCAAGCTGCAGGACGAGCGCATTCCGGTCGAGGTCAATCTGCCCACCTGGGCCGAACCCGCTCAACGCTACTGCCCGGCAGGGGTGTTTGAAGTACTGGACATGGAAGGCGCGGCCAAACTGCAAATCAACGCAGCCAACTGTATTCACTGCAAGACCTGTGACATTAAAGATCCCAGTCAAAATATCATCTGGACACCGCCACAGGGAGGTGCCGGGCCCAATTATCCGAATATGTGATGAAGCGGGGCAGCGGCAACAAGCAGCCTCAGCCATCCTCCCCCCTGCCAAAAGCGGGTTCTACCCCGTACGGCCGCTCAGGTGATCCGACCTCGCTGTTTTTTTAAACAAACAGGCTGAATCCCTGATGAATAGCCCCTGACAAGCGCGGCCCGCCCCTGTATAGTTCGCCGCATTCAGGTTTTCCATCGGCCCGATCTGCTTATCCACGGGATCGCCTTCTGCAGCGATCTAAGGCCGCATGACCTGTGCAACCATCCCTGATTACCCATGACTTTTTAAGGGGGGACAGATGATCACCGCCTACATTCTCAACAACAAGGTGCTGGACATAGTCACGCTCGGGCCTGACGACATAGTACCTGACAACACGGTCTGGCTGGATGCCTACAAGCCGGACACGGCAGAGCGAGAATGGTTGACGGGCCTGTTCCTGGAAGAGGTTCCCGACAAGGAAGAGCTCGACGACATCGAGGCATCCGCCCGTTTCTACTGGGATACCGATGGTCTGCACATTCACTCCCTGTTTCCCCAGCGGATCGGTCGTGACACCAAGGGTGTCCACGTCTCTTTTACCCTGCGCAACAACCTGCTGATCAGCATTCGTGAAGATGACATCGGTCTGGTTCGCCTGCTGCGCCACTATATGCGCCAGGATCGGCTGGAGGTGGAGGATGCCCTCGACATCCTGCTGGAGGTGCAAAACCTCAAGGTGGAGTACCTCTCCGATCTTATCGAAGATGGTTACAAGACGTTGGAAAACACCGCCGATCAGATCTTCGAGCCGGATCAGATCAACCCCATGCTGAAAGAGTTGATGGCGCAGGAAGAGGCCAACGGCCAGATCCGTCTCTCCCTGCACGATACCCGCCGCGCCTTGCGCTTCCTCAAACGCAGCCTGCGCCAGCGCATGAGCCTTGAGCAGAACAAGTGGATTGACGAGATGCTGCACGACGTGGAATCTCTCTTGCCCCACACCCAGTTCCTGTTCGACAAGATCAACTTCCAGCTGGAGGCCTCCATGGGGGTGACCAATCTGGAGCAGAACAAGGTGATCAAGATCTTCTCGGTAGCCGCCGTGATCTTCCTGCCGCCAACCCTGATTGCCAGCATCTACGGTATGAACTTCGGTCGCATGCCGGAGCTCGCCTGGGAGTATGGTTATCCCATGTCACTGGTGCTGATGGTGATGTCATCGCTCGGCACCGGCCTTTTCTTCAAGCGCAAAGGCTGGCTGTAACGCTACCGACGCGCGCTGCGATACCTGAATAAACCGATTGGGGGGCATGGCCCCCCGATTAATTTGCGCCACGCCCAACGCCTTGCAAAGGGCGCTTCGTCGCCCCATATCCCCTTCATCACTCAATTCAAGTGGCTAACGGGCAACCATGACCCTCTACCCCGAACACCGATATGACGATCACGGCCAGTTGCGCCCGCCCCTCTGGTTCTGGCCCATCGCCTTGTTGCTGACCCGCTCGGTCTGGCTCTTTCTGATGGCAGGGGTCACCCGCGAGAGCGGCAGCGAGATCCTGACCCTCTTTTATCCGGACAAGATCACCCTCTACATCAGCCTGCTGACCGACGTACCCGCTATGCTGGTGTTGCTCGCCTGCGGGGGCACCTATCAGCAGACCCAGAGCATTCGCGCCAGACTCCGGCGCCACAGCCCGTTGCTGCTGCTCTGCTCTGCCGTCAGCGGTCTGCTGATGCAGTTGCACAGCCTCAATCTGCAGAAGTGGTCATTCAGCTGGCCCACCGCACTGGTGCTGGTCGCCAGCCTCTGGGCGCTCTGGTATCTGCTGCGCAGTCGCCAGCTGCGGGAATATGCCGCAGATCAGCCCCACTGACGGGGCTGACACCTATTGACGAGTGACCCGGATCTGTAGGGTCTGGCGCTCGCTCTGGCTGCCTCGCCCGCCCTGTAGCTGGGTGCCGAGGCTACTCCCCTGATCTGCCGAGCTGGTCGAAAGCTCTCCCACCGTCAGCCACTGGCCCGGGGCCCCGCTCACCTCGGTGGCACTCTGCCCACGATTGATGGTGCCTTGATCCAGCCTCGCCTGTTCGCTGCTCAGCGCAATCTGCACCCGATCGCCAATCAAGGTGGCCGTGGCATAGAGGCCGTTCACCAGCGGCATCATCCCTACCACGGCGCCCCCGTTCCACTGATAGAAGGTGACCGGCTGATAGGAGCCCATCTGCAGCAGCACGGGACGACCCGACAGCCCGCGCACCTGCCAGCTGTCGTTCTGGCTGCGCTGGTACTGCCGGGCGTTGCCATCGACCAGCCACTGCCGCTTGGCCTCGTCGCGACTGATTGAGCCCCCCAGTTGCTGACCGCTGGCGGCACCATCCACCCGCCACTCGATAAGCAGGCTTTGCGGTGGCTGGTTGATCTGCGCCAGCGTGGCTTCGGCCTCCTGCAGCTGGGCTGGCGTCCCGCTCAGCACCAGCTGATTACCCATGGCGCTGACCCCAAGCCGGGGATAGATCTCCTTGAGGGTCTGCACCGCCGCCTGCGCCTCGAAGACCGGGATCACTTTCACCTCGGCCCACAGCGACGGGCTCCAGAGTCCCATCATGCAGCCAAGCCACAACAGCGCCCTGCGGCCAACCTTGCCCATCCGAACCATTACGCTCTCCTCGTTCTCTTTGCTCTTCTCGCTCTCTGTTCTCTTCTCTCTGCTCAGGTGTAAACACCGCCCGCAGTCAACAGCTCAGCCCTATTCCGCTCACTCGTCGATGATGAACCCGGCGGTTGCCAAAAAACAATCGGGAATGCAGCAACTCCGTGATTTCCCACGGTATGAGGCTCTCATTCCACGCCCGTTATCGCGTAAGATAGCGCCATCATAGTTGCCCAAGTGGAATCCATCATGTTGAAACAGCTGTTGTTACTCCCCCTCGCCCTGCTGCTGGGGGCCTGCTCCCTGACCCAGTACAATGTCAGCGAGGCCGAAATCAACCAGTACCTCAAAGATCAGGTCTCTTTTGAAAAACAGCTGGGGATCCCCGGCATCATGTCGAGCAAGATCCGTCTGGATAAGATGCAGAGCCGTATCGGCCGCAAACAAGCAGATCGCATCGAGCTGGACGCCGCTGGCGACCTGCAGGTGAGCAGCCCCCTTGGCAGCCAGCAGATGAAGATCCGCTTTGCCCTGAGCGCCCGCCCGGACTATGTGGCCGATCAAGGCGCCATCTATCTGCGCGACCTTGAGCTGGTCTCGGTCAAGACCGAGCCGGCCGATATCGGGGCAGCCCTCACCCCGCTGCTGCCCACCTTCAATCAGTCGCTCTCCCTGTTCCTGTCGCAGACCCCGGTCTACCGCCTCGACAGCAGCCGCAAGAACGAAGCCAGGATCAAGGAGAAGGTCGAAGCCCTCAAGGTAGAGCCGGGCCGTCTGGTCATCCCGTTCAAGCTGCTCTGATCGCTGCCGCACTGGCACTTTCATCGCAATAAACAGATAACCGTCCTCTTCGACAGCCCGCATCCGGTTTAACGTGCTGCCGATCTGGGCGGTTTTTTACTTCTCAAGTCCCTTTCAACACAGCATAATGCAGACCATTCTCATTTAGATTCGTCATGAGAAGCATCAATAATAAAACCAATGGTGAGAAGGGACATGAGAAAAAGCGTACTGGTTCAGGCGATCGCCTGCGCACTGATCAGCGGCGCCGCGCACGCTGCCATCAAAATCGAAGACAAGACATTCAATACCGCCGCCAACATGCTGGCCTATACCGAATTCGAGCTCTCCGGTGAGCCGCTGGCCGAAGCGCTGGGGCTGGATCTGGATGTGCTGGATGCCAACCGTGCCGATGAGCCGACTCCGTTCGACTTCGCTGCCGGCATCGAATCCTACGAATACTCCGAAGAGGCGATGTACGCCCTCAACTACCAATCCGGCATGGGCCCACATCTGGTGAACGGGCCGCAAAACCTGGCCCGTGGCGGCACCATGGCCTCTCTGGGGCAACGGGTTCTGGCCATGGCCGACGCCGTTGGCTTCCCGGCTGATGAAGTGCCGCAGGGTATGTATCCCCTCTCCCTGCCCTACGCCTCCGCCAATCCGGAGTTTGCCCAGGCCGTCAACGCCACCCCGGTCAATGGCGATCAGATCACCATCAAGACCGCCAAAGGGACCGAGAAAACCGTCAAGACCCAGGTGCCCGCCTACTTCCGTGACTACAGCACCCTGCGCTGGAGCGGCAGCGACAATCTGCTGGTGCCGGCGGCCGTGGGCGGCATCCTACTCAAAGAGGTGATGTGGTCCCAGGACTTCCTTGGCGGCATGCACGTGGCCGAGACCGATGAAGAGGTGGAAGCCGCGTCCGCCACCATGGATCAGGACGGCAAGCACAAGCTGGGCGTCTCTGCCGCCGACGGCTTCAACGGCATGATGCTGACCGAGCAGTCCATCGACAAGCTGGCCATCCTGCAGGGTCAGCTCGGCTTTGACGGCAAGCAGCTGGGCGCCAAGATCACCCCGCAGTACGATCCGGCCAAGGGCGTCATCTACTTCCCCCATCAGGTGAAAGTGACCGAGACCAGCAACAACGACGTCGGTGCCATCGGCAAGCTGGAGGTGGTGGATGGCTCCGCCCAGCTGCGCGATGCCTGGATGATGCTGTGGCCGCTCTCCGAGTTCTATGCCTTCAGCGATCAGCGCAGCGCCAACACCAACCAGAACCCGGCCTTCCACGCCGTGTTTGACGGCGCGCCATTTGCCGCCGCACCGGCTGCCAACAAGGCCAATGATCTGGGCAAAGCGGTCGCGGGCAGCGATGCCTTCTCGCTGGCGATCAATCTCTCAAACCTCACCTTCAAGAACCTGGCGGCCCTGCACTTTGATACCAAGGCTGGCACCCTGGTTGACAGCTGGCAGGCAGGCAAACAGGGCAAGCACGTCACCACCTTTGACGCTGCTTACGCACTGGTCGCCCTGCAGATCTTCCAGCGCGCTCAGGATGCGCTGCCGGTCGGTTACGCCGCCGGTGACAATGGCGAGCTGAACCTCAAGACCAAGCAGGGTCAAGAGGCGCTCGACTTGATCCGCAAACAGGCCGATTTCATCCTTGCCAACCTCAAGGGCAAAAATGGTCTGGTGCATGACGGCATCACCCTGAGTGGCAAGCTCGATGCCGGTCACTCCATCGATGCGCAGTTTGCCGCCATCCGTGGTCTGACGGCTGCGTTCCTCGCCACCTCCGATGCCAAGTACCGCACCGCCGCCCGCGAGCTGTTTATCGCCGCCGACAAGGCCTACTTCAATGCCAAGGCAGGCACCTGGCTGGCGGGTAAACAGGGTGAATACACTCCCTGGACCCAGGCTGCCATCTCCGGCGCCCTGCGCTCTGCCATGCTGAACCTGCGCAACGAAGGGGCCGAGAAGGCCCCCGAGCTGGAGCTGGCCAAGCTGACCGGTCAGTACGTCAGCTGGTTCCGTGGCACCGTCAACGGTGGCATGCAGATGGCCGAGTGGATCGGTGACTCCGGCGAGAACATCATCGAAGGTGCCGGCAGCGACACCGATGAAGATGGCGTACCGCAAGTGGCCGCCGCCGGTGGCAAGCACGGCACCGCCATGGTGATGGCCGCCAAAGCGGTGGTTAGCGAATAATCCTCGCCATTCACCAGCATGAAAAAGGGAGCCAGTTTGGCTCCCTTTGCATTACAGCGTCTGATACAGTTTCAAGGGCCTTCCTCAAACCAGCTTGTCCAGCATCTCCTTTGTCACCAGCACAATCCCCTGCTCGGAGCGGTAGAAGCGGCGGCTATCCTCATCGGCATTCTCGCCCACCACCAGCCCATCGGGCAGCACACATCCCTTGTCCACCACCACCCGGCGCAGACGGCAACCGGCGCCAATCTCGACCCCGGGGAAGATGATGGCCTGATCCAGGGTGCAGAAGGAGTGCACCCGCACATTGGTAAAGAGCACCGAGTTAAGCACAAACGACCCGCTGACGATGGTGCCGCCCGAGAACATGGAGTTGATGGTCATGCCGTGCTGGCCATTGCGGTCCTGCACAAACTTGGCCGGTGGCGTCAGGGTCTGGCTGGTCCAGATAGGCCAGTTCTGATCGTAGATATCGAGCTCGGGCAGCACGGAGGCGAGATCCATGTTCGCTTCCCAGAACGAGTCCAGCGTACCCACGTCACGCCAATAGGGCTTTTGCCCCTCGCGCGCCCCGACACAGGACATGTTGAAGGGGTGAGCAAATGCCATCCCCTCCTCCACGATGCGGGGGATCACGTCCATCCCGAAGTCGTGCTTGGAGTCCTGATTGTGAATGTCCTCCTCCAGCAGTTGGTAGAGGTACTCCGCCTCGAAGATATAGATCCCCATGGAGGCCAGCGAGCGATCTTCGCAACCCGGCATGGCGGGCGGATTGGCCGGTTTTTCGACGAAGGCGCGGATCTTGCGCTGCTCGTCGATATCCATGATCCCGAAGGCCGATGCCTCGGCCCGCGGCACCTCGATACAGGCGACCGTCACCTTGGCGCCGAGGCGCACATGGTCGAGCAGCATGGCAGCGTAATCCATCTTGTAGATGTGATCCCCCGCCAGCACCACCAGGTATTTGGGGCCGTAGTCACGGATGATATCGACGTTCTGATAGATGGCATCGGCGGTGCCGCGATACCAGTGCACCTCGTCCACCCGTTGCTGGGCAGGGAGCAGGTCGATGAATTCGTTCATCTGGTAACGCAGGAAGGACCAGCCCGATTGCAGGTGACGCAGCAGGCTGTGGGATTTGTATTGGGTGACTACACCAACCCGGCGGATCCCCGAGTTGATACAGTTGGAGAGCACAAAATCAATGATCCGGAATTTGCCACCGAAATGGACGGCAGGCTTGGCGCGGTTGTCGGTCAACTGTTTCAGGCGACTGCCACGCCCTCCTGCCAGCACCAGTGCCATACTCTGGTTCAGTAATTGTCGTGCTTTGGCACTATTTTCGGGCTCTAACAACATGATTTACCTCTGCCTTGTTTGATCTATTTTCAACTCATCTTCGCCTGATTCGGTAGCTGTGAAAGTGGTTTCACTCACATTTAACCGATCCCAATTGACCCTTTTAACCAAGTTGCGAGGAATAGCATGCTTTGATCCGCCAGCTTGGTTAAAATTCCCCCATAAAGCAGCCACTTCAAGGATGACAAGATGGTTCACAAGCTCGGACGTTCCCTGTTTCTCATCGCCACCATAGTGACCATACCCCTGCTGCTCCTGCAAGCAGTTTGGTTGGCCCTTCAGAGCACACCGCTCACCCTGGCCATTATTCTGGCCACCACACTGCTTGGCATGATCCTGCTGTTGATGCTGGCCATCCGCACCATGGATGGCATGCTCCAGCATCAGGAGCTAACCTGGCTCAAGGCGATCAGGGGGCGGGATCCCTCACAACTCGATGAGCCCGCCTCCCAGGAGGTGCTGCAACAGCTGCTGGAGCAGTTCGAAAGTGCCGAGCAGAGCGCTCATCGCCAGCTAACCGAGCTCAGCAATCTGGCCACCACCGACGAGCTGACCCAGCTACTCAACCGCCACGCGTTTCGCCGCGACATGACCGAGTTGCTGCAGCGGGATCAGGACACCCAGACCGCGACCCTGGTGCTGATCCGTGCCACCGAGCTTGGCAAGATCAACGCCCAACGCGGCTTCCAGTCTGGTGATGCCTACATCAAGGACATGGCGGCCCTTATCAAGCGGGTGGTAAGCCGCTTCCCGGGCAATCAGGTCTACCGCATTTCGGGGGCTGATTTCGCCGTGCTGGTGCAACCGGTGGCCAATATTCCTCCCCATCTGCTGGGGCAGGATTTGAAGGTGGCCTTCGATCACTATCAGGATCAACACGAGCTGGAGAGCACCGGTTACTCGGGGCTGACCAAGCTCAGCAGCGGCCAGAAAATTGAAGCCGTGCTGGCCAGAGCGGACCTGGCGCTGGCTCGCGCCCAGACCGAAACCATCAACGGCTGGGCTATCCAGCAAGATGACAGCGCCTCCGAGCTGCAGGGGCAACATCACTGGCGCGACGTGCTGACCGAAGTACTGGCGCAGGAGCGCCTTAGCTTTACCTATCAGCCGATCCAGCCCCTGCACCGCAGCATGCTGGCTTACAACGAGATCTACACCCGCTTCAGCGGCAGCGACGGCACAGCCCTGCCCACCGACACCCTGTTTGCCATGGCGCAGCGGCTGGATATGGTGATGCGGCTGGAGCAGCTGGTCATTACCCATATCATGCGCCAGTACCGGGCCTTTGGTGCCAACCAGAGTCGCTGGGGGATCAACCTCTCCCCCAACCTGCTGCAAAACAGCGCCTTCCTGATCTGGCTTGACCGCCAGCTGCTCAAAGATCCCAATACCAGCGCCAATCTGGTGTTCGAACTGGATGAAGAGCATCTGGAACGCAACCTGACCGGCGCCAAGCGGGTGTTTGAACTGCTGCGCCGCAACGGCAGTCGCTCGGCCATCGCCAACTTCGGCAAGGGGATCGGCTCCTTTACCCTGTTTCGCGAGCTCAAGCCCGACTACATCAAGCTCGATCCTGCCCTGATCACCGGGTTGGAGCAGGATCAGACCAACCAGCAGTTCGTGCGGATGATCGTCGATGTATCACATCGGATGGGGTGTCAGGTCATTGCAGAGGGGGTAGAACAGCTTGGTCAGAAACAACTGTTGCAGGGGATGTACGTGGATGGCTTGCAGGGCTATCTGATCGCCCGGCCGCAACCACTGCGACCGGATATCAGCCAGCTGGGGCTCTTTACTGAGGATGCTTCAGCTTCAAAAGGGTCAGAATGATGTCATTGAGCTGGCGATAGCGCTCCAGCTCTTTCTGATCGTACCGGGTCGCTAGGGTGGTGGGGTTGTGGCGGTTCTTGAGGTAACGGTTGATTTGCAGGCGATTGAACCCCGCCACCTGATAGACCTGGCCAAGCAAGGTATTGAGTTCATCGTGCTCCAGACCGGCTCTGGCCAGATAGTCCCCATCGGCGGGACTCTCGGTCTGGTGACTCCACTTGCCAATGCGGCCACTCTCCTGCAGGTAACTGAGCCACTGCTCTATATAAAGCGGTTTGCACCCCGCCAACAGATTGAAAAAGCCCACTGCATCGCAACGACAACCGCTCAGGAGCACGACCGCCAGCTGATCGTCATCGCACTGGAAGGTCACAGGCCCGGCTTGCGCCCAATCCAGTGCCTGCACCCTAATGCTGGCCTTCTCACCCGCAGCTCCCGTTACGTCGAATACAAACATGGCGCTCCTCCCTTGGCAAAAGGTTGATGATGGACCATCCCCTTGACAGGTGCAAAGGCAAATCGGCTTTTAACTCATCAATCGGGCCATTCGACCATAAAAAAACCGGCACCCTCACGGGTGCCGGTCTTTGTCCCGATGGTCTGTGTGCTCAGGCCATCAATGGAGGCGCTTTCAGGCGTCCAGTTCAACCAGTGCCTTGGCCAGCTCGATGGGTTCGAGCTCCTGGCCTTCCAGGTCGGCGTTCCAGTTCGGGCCGACCAGCACATCGTCTTCATCCAGATCGTTGATCCAGATATCGAGAAACTCTTCCAGATCGATCACTTCCGGCTCGTAATCGGCCCACTCGTCGACGCAGTGCAGACGGGCGTCCTCTTCGGCAGACCAGAGCGGCATCACGTCGGCATCTTCAAATTCGGCGGAGCGGCAGACGACCCAGTCTTCCCCATAGCGCAGACCCCACACCTGACCCGACTCGCGGACTTGTTCGATAAACAGTTGGAAATTGGCGTCAAGGTTGTCGTTAAGCATGCTCATGGGGTTCTCTCTTTCTTTCGGGTGCTGCGGTATTGTCGGGCGACAATACGATGGCCAAATGGTGTCGCAAAAGTGACATGGACTCAAGCATATTGGGGTTATTCCGGGAAAAAAGCCGGGATAACCCATATTTGCCTGCAAAAACGCCTCCCGATGGAGGCGTCTTGCAGATTCAGGAGATCAACGCTCCCAGTAAACCTCTTCCAGGCTGTCCTCTTTCTCCGGCAAACCGCGGGAGAGACGGGGGCTGCTCTGGGCCAACACCTCGTAGCTGACGCGGTTGGCGTATTTGCACACCTGGGCCAGTGAGGAGTAGGTCAGGAACTCGGAGATGTGCTTGGCGGAGTTGGGCACATTCATCCGGTGATAGGAGTTGGCGACCATGTCGTGCAGCACGGCGGAAAGGGCGCCATCCCCTGCCCCGTTGGTGTTCTTGATCTTCTCCGGGCCACCCATATACGGGGAGATGTGGGAGTAGATACGGGCCGGTTTGCGGCACTTGGCGCGGGCCATCGGGCGGCTGAACTCATACATGTTGAACTCGGGGATAACGCCGGGCAGCAGGGTATGAGTGGTCTCGCGCTTGTAGTCCTCATCGGTGTAGCTCGCCATGTAGAGGCCGATGGGGCCAGCAGTACAGAGCACCATGTCGGCCCAGTCGAGCGCCTTGTCGGCCGCACCGAGCGGATCTGCGATGCCGGTCAGGGCTTCACCTTCGTCTTCGTTCATCGCCAGCACAGTCACGTTCTC
This sequence comes from Aeromonas aquatilis, assembly GCF_054052405.1. NCBI lineage: Bacteria > Pseudomonadati > Pseudomonadota > Gammaproteobacteria > Aeromonadales > Aeromonadaceae > Aeromonas > Aeromonas aquatilis. The sequence goes on from NZ_JBSTYP010000027.1 coordinate 42,050, forward strand.
GGCAATGAAGTCGCGCCACCACTGGGGGTTTTCGTCGATGACGAAACGGGTGCCCAGGGTCAGCACCACGGGAATACCGGCCTCGCGGGCATAACGCACTGCGGTCATGGCCGCCTCTTTCATCGGATCACCATCGTCACCACGCACCAGATAGGCGGTGATCACCAGCGCAGATGCCCCCTTGATCACCTCTTCCGGAATGTGCTGCACATCCAGCTGGTTCATCTTGCCGGCGTTGATGCCGAAGCTGCGCTCGCCACACTCGGTGATGAAGGTGAAGCAACGACCGATGGGGCCATCAACCGGCTGCAGATAGTCCAGATTGACGCGGGAAGAGGTGTTGCACAGATAGCGATAGGCGTAGCAGCCGATGCGAATGTCCTGGCTCATCACACCCAACAGGATGGAGTGGGAATCGGCCAGTACCGAGTAGTTGTGTACCGTGTTGCCGATGGTGCCGCCGGCAAACTCGCTCACCACCATGTTGTTGGCCTTGAGCTCGTCATAAATACGTTCGGCCACGTCATCGTTGATGACGACGGAGTGCCCCTTGCTCAGACCATAACGGGTCAGAAACGCTTCATCCACATGGGCTTCGATATCAACCAGGGTCTGATCAATCCCGACGACGTAGGCTTTGCCCAGTTCGGTTAACAGGGGATTTTGCGGAACCAGGGGATCGCGTCTGTCGACAGGGAAGTAATGTTTGGACTTGCGCTGACCGGGAAATTTCATGGCAATGTTCTGTGCTCTGGGGGAAAGAGGGGCGGGATTTTAACACAATCCACCGCCCCGAAAAGTCGCCCTGTTTAAATAATGGAGTCAGTATAGACAAGGCTTGCAAGGAAAAACGTTTGCCTTTTCAGCATAAAAAAACCACCCCGCCCGGGGTGGTTCTGAAGTACAAAAATGCGGCCAGCGTTCAGAGTGCCGCAACGCCCTGCAACAGGGCCAGCAGCGAGAAGAGTCCGAGGGCGAGCCAGAACAGCAAGGTGCCCAGAAAACGGGACGCATTGGGGGCTTTGGGGATCTGGATGCCGATGGCATGCAGGATGCGGCCGACCAACAGCATGGCACCACCCGCATGCAGCCAGAGCGCACCGGCACCGGAGAGCTCGCACAGCGCCATCAGCAGCAGGGTCAGCGGCACATACTCGGCAAAATTGCCGTGGGCCCGGATCGCCGCCAGCAGCTCGGGGGCTTCCCCCTGCCCTATCATCACCCCGAACTGGGCGCGGCGTCTGACCACCCAGAAGGAGAGCCCCAGAAACAGCAGCCCCAGCAGACCTGCATAAATCAGCGTGATATGTACCATGACTCGACTCCTTGTTTGACTGACGGCCGGTCACTCATGCCAATTCGCGGCAAATGAGCGAGACCATCATCCTGATATGGGCCTGATCGCTGTTGAGGGCCGGAATATATTCAAACCGCTCGCCACCGGCAGCCATGAAGATCTCCTTATTCTGCACCTGGATCTCCTCCAGCGTTTCGAGGCAATCGGCGGCAAAGGCGGGGCAAATTACATCGAGCCGCTTGATGCCCGCTGCTGGCATACCGGCGATGGTCACGTCTGTGTAGGGCTTGAGCCACTCCTCCTTGCCAAAGCGGGACTGGAAACTGGCCGTCCACTGCCCGGCCGCCAGCCCGAGCGCCTCGGCCAGCTGCGTGGCGGTATGGCGACACTGGTGACCATAGGGGTCCCCTTCGTTCTCGTAGCGCTCGGGAATACCGTGGAACGACATCAGCAAGTGATCACCCTGACCGTGCTGCTCCCAGTGACGGCGCACGCTCATGGCCAGCGCCTGTATGTATTCGGGATGGGCGTGATAATCACGAATGAGCCGTACCACCGGCAGATTGCGCTCTCTCTTCATCGCCTTGCTCCAGGCATCGAAGACCGAGGCGGTGGTACTGACCGAATATTGCGGATAAAGCGGCAACAGGATCACCCGGTTGACCCCTTTGGCCTTGAGCGCCTGCCAGCCATCATTCACTGACGGGGAACCATAGCTCATCGCCAGCTCCACCGGCACATCGACCCCCTCCCGCTTGAGCTCCTGCTCCAGCGCAGCGCGCTGCTGCTTGCTTATCACCATCAGCGGCGAGCCCTGCTCGGTCCACACCTGCTGATAGAGCTTGGCCACTTTGGGCGAGCGCGTCGGCAAGATGATGAAGTGGAGCAGCGGGCACCAGAGGTAGCGGGGCAGATCAACCACACGGGGATCGTGCAGGAACTGGCTGAGGAACGCTTTGACGGCAGCGGTGGTCGGTGCGGCTGGGGTACCCAGATTGACCAGCAATATTCCGGTTTTCGTGGTCACGTTGGCTTCCTGTCTCTCTGTCATGATGCAAAAAGGGCCCCGCAGGGCCCTTCTCTTTATTTATCTGATGGCACGGGAAACAGTGCCGGCAGCAAAGATCAGCCCAGAATGGTGGCAAGCTGCTTGCTGACCAGATCAACCGGCTGGGTGCCGTCGATCTTGACGTAACGGGTGTGGCCCGCTTCCGCCTCTTTACCGTAGAAACCGATCAGCGGCGCGGTCTGCTGATGATATACATCCAGACGCTTGCGTACTGTGGTCTCTTCGTCGTCGGCGCGGATCACCAGATCTTCACCGGTCACGTCATCTTTACCTTCCACTTTCGGCGGGTTGAACACCACGTGATAGGTACGGCCGGAGCCGGAGTGAACGCGACGGCCGCTCATGCGCTTGACGATCTCTTCGTCCGGCACATCGAACTCCAGCACGAAATCAACCACGACACCGGCGTCCTTCATGGCTTGCGCCTGGGGAATGGTGCGCGGGAAACCGTCCAACAGGAAGCCTTTGGCGCAGTCCGGCTGAGCGATGCGCTCTTTGACCAGACCGATGATGATGTCGTCAGAGACCAGCTGACCTGCGTCCATCACAGCTTTGGCTTTCAGACCGAGCTCGGTGCCCGCTTTGATCGCCGCACGCAGCATGTCGCCGGTGGAGATCTGGGGAATACCGTGTTTTTCCATGATGAACTGAGCCTGGGTACCTTTGCCGGCGCCCGGAGCCCCCAACAGAACAATGCGCATACACGCTCCTATTGATTGGTTATTCAAATCTTGCGAAGGCAAAAAAGTACACGGTTTCGCCCGTTTCTACAAGGGTGAGCCACCTGAATGAGTACTTTATAGCCACAATAAGCGTGCCACAGTCTGACAATAGGCACCGGAGGTCATTGGGTCTTGCACAGTGAAACTCAAGCTGGCCAATTATGCAGCCCAAACATTAAAATCAGCGTGGTTATTGCTCGCAGGCAAATCCTTTTAAGCAACATGAAGACACTATGAATAGTGACTTGAAGATGACAAATTTCCCACCAAGGTGACCCTCTTCTTGAAATACCGGGTAACAAGGGGTATAACCACGCGTTTTATCAGGTGTATTAAGTGAGCGGTATGATGCAAGCCCCCTTTTGGCAGACCAAGAGTTTGCTGCAGATGACTGAGTCCGAATGGGAATCCCTCTGCGATGGTTGTGGCAAATGCTGCCTCAATAAGCTGATCGATGAAGATACCGACGAGCTGGTATTCACCAATGTCGCCTGCAACCTGCTCAACACCAAGACCTGTCAGTGCTCTGATTACGCCAATCGTTTCAAAAAAGAGCCTGACTGTCTGCAGATCACCCACGACAAGATTGCCGAGTATGACTGGCTCCCCTCCACTTGCGCTTACCGCCTGCTTGCCGAAGGGCAACCCTTGCCAGAGTGGCACCCCCTGCTGACCGGTAGTCGCTCAGCCATGCATCAAGCCGGACAATCCGTACGTGGCAAGGTCATTCACGAGGATCAGGCGGGTGAATGGGTCGATCACATCATCACCTGGGCCAGCTGACGCGCTCAACCCGCCATTTTCATAGAGACAAGGGCTGCACATGGTGCGGCCCTTGTTGTTTCTACAAGCAGGGGAAGTTGTCTCGTTGGCTTGACCCCACGCTCATCTGGCAGTCTCGCCGTCCCCCCTCCTTACAGCACACCTGTACATTGGTAGGAGATAAAGGCAGAGGCATCATTACATGACCACTGACGCAATGACAGACAAAGCAACCGCCCTATAGGGACATAGAGCGCGAATAAAGCATGATCGCCAAGGTCACCTTAGTGAAACGCTATGCCAGAGCCCTGCTCAAATGTTCCATGACAACCTGTGTAGTTGCGATAGAGCTTGATACTGGAGGTCTGTTTCCCCTGAATCGCACGCATAAAAAAACCGGCGCCTTGGCGCCGGTTTTTGCTCACTGCAGCTCGATTACAGAGATGCGGTGAAGGTACGGGTGATGACGTCTTGCTGTTGCTCTTTGGTCAAAGAGTTGAAGCGAACGGCATAACCGGATACGCGGATGGTCAACTGCGGATATTTCTCCGGGTCTTCCATGGCGTCCAGCAGCATTTCACGGTTCATCACGTTCACGTTCAGGTGCTGGCCACCCTCTACGTTAGCTTCGTGGTGGAAGTAACCGTCCATCAGGCCAGCCAGGTTGGCTTTCTGAGCTTCCATATCTTTACCCAGTGCGTTCGGAACGATAGAGAAGGTATAGGAGATACCATCTTTCGCGTACGCAAACGGCAGCTTGGCAACGGAAGTCAGGGAAGCAACGGCACCTTTCTGGTCACGACCGTGCATCGGGTTGGCACCCGGGCCGAACGGAGCACCTGAACGGCGGCCATCCGGAGTGTTACCGGTCTTCTTGCCATATACCACGTTAGAGGTGATGGTCAGAACAGACTGGGTAGCCACAGCGCCACGGTAGGTGTTCAGCTTTTGGATCTTCTTCATGAAGGTCTCAACCAGCTCACAGGCGATATCATCGACACGAGCGTCGTTGTTACCGAACTGCGGGTATTCACCGTCAATTTCGAAGTCGATGGCAATGCCATCTTCATCACGGATCGGCTTGACCTTGGCGTACTTGATGGCAGACAGGGAGTCAGCTGCTACAGACAGACCGGCGATACCGCAGGCCATGGTGCGATAGACGTCACGGTCCATCAGCGCCATCAGCGATGCTTCGTAGCTGTACTTGTCGTGCATGTAGTGGATGATGTTCAGCGCAGCAACGTACTGCTTGGCCAGCCAATCCATGAAGTGATCCAGATTGCTCATCACTTCGTCGTAGTTCAGGTACTCGGAGGTGATAGGTGCAGTCTTGGGACCAACTTGCAGTTTGAGCTTCTCGTCCACACCGCCGTTGATTGCATACAACATGGTCTTGGCCAGGTTGGCACGGGCACCAAAGAACTGCATGTGTTTACCGACAACCTGCGGGGAAACGCAACAAGCGATGGCGTAGTCATCGTTGTTGAAGTCCGGACGCATCAGATCATCGTTCTCGTACTGAACAGATGAGGTCTCGATAGAAACCTTGGCGCAGTACTTCTTGAAACCGACCGGCAGCTGCTCGGACCACAGGATGGTCAGGTTCGGCTCAGGGGACGGGCCCATGGTGTACAGGGTGTTCAGCATACGGAAGCTGTTCTTGGTGACCAAGGTACGGCCATCAACGCCCATACCGGCCAGGGTCTCGGTCGCCCACATCGGGTCGCCAGAGAACAGTGAATCGTATTCTGGGGTACGCAGGAAGCGAACCATACGCAGCTTCATGACCATGTGGTCCATCAGCTCCTGGGCTTCTTGCTCGGTGATCAGGCCTTTCTTCAGGTCACGCTCGATGTACACGTCCAGGAAGCTGGAGGTACGACCGAAGGACATGGCTGCACCGTTCTGGGACTTGACTGCCGCCAGGTAGGCGAAGTAGGTCCACTGTACAGCTTCTTTGGCGTTGGCAGCCGGTACGGAGATATCGCAACCGTACTTGGCAGCCATCACCTTCATCTGTGCCAGGGCACGGTGCTGCTCGGAGATCTCTTCGCGCAGACGGATGGTAGCTTCCAGGTTGACGCCGTTTTCCAGGTCAGCTTGCAGGGACTTGAACTGGGCCAGTTTGTCGGCCATCAGGAAGTCGATACCGTACAGGGCAACACGACGGTAGTCACCGATGATACGGCCACGGCCGTAGGCATCCGGCAGACCGGTGATGACACCAGACTTACGGCAGTTCAGGATGTCTTTGGTGTAAACGTCAAACACGCCCTGGTTGTGAGTCTTGCGGTACTCGGTGAAGATCTTCTCGACCATCGGGTCCAGTTGACGACCGTACACTTCGCAAGAAGTTTTAACCATCTTGATACCGCCGTTGGCGATGATGGCGCGCTTCAGCGGCTTGTCAGTCTGCAGACCAACGATCTGCTCCAGGCTCTGATCGATATAACCGGCATCGTGTGCGGTAATGGTGGAGGGCAGGTCAGTATCAAAATCCACCGGCGCGTGAGTGCGGTTCTCGATTTTGATCCCTTCCATGACCTTGTCCCACAGCTTGGTGGTCGCTTCGGTCGCGCCAGCCAGGAAGGACTCGTCACCTTCATACGGGGTGTAGTTCTTCTGGATGAAGTCACGGGTGTTGACAGAGGTCTGCCATTCACCGGCCGCGAAGCCTTCCCATGCTTTTTGGAACTGTTCGTTAAGTTCTGCCATTTTTCATTACCTCACACGGTATTGATGTAGTATCCCGCAATCATCCTTAATGATGACGACGGAAGATAAACCAGTAAGTCAGACCAACCATCACGCCACCACCGATGATATTGCCGATGGTCACGGGGATGAGGTTGTGTAGGACGAAGTTGGATACGGTCAGGTCAGCAAAGGTTGCCGGATCCTGGCCGATGGCCTGCCAAAATTCCGGACTAGCCACGCTGTGGATAGCGATACCAACCGGAATCATAAACATGTTTGCGATGCTGTGCTCGAAACCTGATGCAACGAACATGGCAACCGGCAGCAGCATAACCACTACCTTGTCAGTCGCGCTGCGGGCACCAAAGGCCATCCAGGCAGCAAGACATACCATCAAGTTACAGAGAATACCCAGCGCCACCGCTTCAAAGAAGGTGTGGTGAATTTTGTGTTGGGCCACTTTGAGGGCGTTAAGGCCCCACTGACCGTCTGCTGCCGTGTACTCTGCAGAAACGATGATCAGCGCCACCATCAGCAGACCGCCAATCAGGTTGCCAAAGTAGACCAGACCCCAGTTCTTGAGCAGCTGAGCCCAGCTGATGCGATTGGCAGCCTTGGCCACCAGCGTCAGGGTGGTGGAGGTGAACAGCTCGGCACCGAGCAGCACACAGAGGATAAGTCCGAGAGAGAAGCAGAGACCGCCAACCAGTTTGGCCATACCCCAAGGCATGGAACCGGTTCCGGTCGTCACTGTGATGTAGAAGATAAATGCGATGGCGATGAAAGCGCCTGCGGTAATGGCCAGTGGAATGACCTTGTATGCCGGCTTGGTAGCCTTGGCGTAGGTGATGTCTTCAGCCAGTGCAGCGATGGCTTCGGGCTTGAGACAATCGAATGGGGATTCAGCTTTCAATTATTTTCTACCTGAATGTTTTGCCTGTTGAAATCATAACAAAGGGCCAAATAGCCAAAATTGACATTGATCAAGTTTATCAGAGTGCGAATGTAATTTTACTACAAATATTTTTAGTGCGATGGCTACGCCACTTTACACCAGGTATCAGCTGAAACAGAAATATCACATTTTTAATGCAATGATTTTAAAGAATTTATTTCAAAGCATGGAAATATGGTATTGGCAAGATATCTTTGCAGATCAACAGCACATTCCCTGCCCTGCCATCAACCCCCTTAGGGGTATTTTTTGTTTTTTATTTCATCTTTGAATAACAATCCCGTGCCTTGCCGCACGGTAAACAGAAGGGGCCACACGGCCCCTTACTTTACAGCAACGATCACGCCCACTGATGGGCTCGCTTGGCCTTCTGCAGCTTCTCGTAGGCCGCCAGCAGCTTCTGGTGCAGCGGGAACTGGGAGAGCGACTGGTCGGCCGCTTCCAGACCGTGGAAGCGTGCTTCGCCAGTGGCGTTGGCCCATGCCTGTGTCAGCGTCTCTTCACCATACATGCGAGTGAAGACGGCGCGATACTGCTCCGGATCCCGCTCCTCGTCGAGGAACAACTCGACGCAGGCACGCAGGGCGCGGTAGTAGCTGGCTCGCTCGGCAGTGAACACCGACTGGTTGAACTCCATGGTCCAGTCAATGAGATCCAGTGCGGTCTCCAGCTCACCGGCGGCCAGCGCCAGCATGGCTTTCAGCTCGCCAACGCGCAGGGTGTGCAGTGCAGTCCCCTTGGCAGCGGCGATGCCCAGCAGCTCGCGTACACGGGTACGCTCGTCGTGCCCCTCTTCATCCAGTTGATCAAACAACGCCATGTACTGCTCGGCATCCCAATCAAGTGATGGCAGCGCCAGGATCACTTCGCGCAGGTTGGCGCCCATGTTGTTGTTGGCCAGCAGCAGATCTTCGGCCGGATAGATGTCGGACATGCCCGGCACCAGAATACGGCAGGCGTAGACACCCAGATGTTCGTAGTCGGCGATATAGACCGGCTGCTCCAGCTCATGGAAGATGCCGATCAGGTGATCAAACTCCTCCTGCGAGGTACCACGGAAGTCCCAGTCGGCAAACTCGAAGTCCGCATCCTGCTTGAACAGATCCCAGCTGATAAGGCCCGAGGAGTCGATGAAGTGGGTCTCGAGGTTGTGGTGATCCGCCACCTGCTCGTTGTCGAATGACGGCGGCACGAACACGTCGAGATCCTTGAGACCACGGCCTTGCAACAGCTCGGTGACGGTACGCTCGAAGGCCACTTCGAAGCGCGGGTGGGCGCCGAAGGAGGCAAAACAGGTGCCGTTGCTCGGGTTGAGCAGCACCACACAGATGACCGGATAACGGCCACCCAGGGAGGCATCGAAGCTGTAAATGGGGAAGCCTTCCGCTTCGAGGGCGGCGATGGAGGCAGCAATTCCCGGATAACGGGCAATGACCTCGTCCGGGATCAACGGCAGGCTGATGGCCTCGGCGATGATCTTGTTTTTCACGTGGCGCTCGAACACCTCGGAGAGCGCCTGGGTGCGCGCTTCGGTCTTGGTGTTGCCGGCGCTCATGCCGTTGGAGACATAGAGGTTGCCGATGATGTTCATCGGGATATAGACGGTTTCGTGATCGGACTGGCGCTCGAACGGCAGAGCGACGATACCGCGCTCCTCGTTGTTTGACTGCAGATCCACCAGCATGTCGGCGGTCACTTCACCGTCCGGGTTGTAGAACTTGCGGGTGAAGCTGTCTAGCAGACCGGCCGGGAACTGGTCACCCTCGATGGGGAACCACTTCTCGTTCGGGTAGTGAACGAAATCGCCGTTGGCGACCTGCTCGCCCAGATAGAAGTCGGCGAAGAAGTAGTTGGTGGAGAGACGCTCGAAATATTCGCCAAGGGCGGAGGCGAGTGCCGCCTTCTTGCTGGCACCCTTGCCGTTGGTGAAGCAGAGGGCGCACTCTTTGTCGCGAATATGCACCGACCAGACGTTCGGCACAGGGTTGAGCCAGGAGGCCTCTTCGATATCAAACCCTAAGGCTTGCAGCTTGGTCTGGAAGCGTTCGATGGAGTCTTCCAGCGCCGCGTCCTTGCCGGGAATAAAAGTGTGGTCAGTCATCACGATATCCTGATTTTTATTGGCTCATGTTCGGCCGCAGATAATAGCAGGGGTCGGCGGCTTTGGCAGGACAAAAATCAGCAAACAGGGATGAGTCGCACGTTGAGAAACCGGCTTATCCCCGCTCCCCCGCCACAAACAGCGCGGGCCCGGGGATTGCCCGGGCCCGCTGGTTACGCGACGCGATACATCGTCAGAGCTGCTTGCCCTGGCTCGCAATCACCTGGCTGTACCAGTGGAAGCTCGCCTTCTTGATCCGGCGAAGGGAGCCCCCCTGCTCGTCACGCTCCACATAGACGAAGCCGTAGCGCTTCTGATAGCCATTGAGCCAGCTCAGGATGTCGGTGAACGACCAGGCGCAGTAGCCGAGCAATTCCACCCCATCCTGCATCGCTTCCTGGCACGCCTTGACGTGACTGCGCAGATAATCGATGCGGTACGCATCGTTCACCTTATCACCCGCCTCCAGCTTGTCGAACTCGCCAAGGCCGTTCTCGGTGATCATCAGCGGCAGACCATAGCGAGAAGAGAGGCGACGCAGGGCAATGCGCATCCCGGTCGGGTCGATGGCCCAGTCCCAGTTGCTGGTCTCAAGGTGCGGATTGGGCGCCGTCTTGTAAAGACCAGGAATGCCGCTGGACGGCGTGGTGCCCTTTTTGCCCGTGGTGTTGATCCGCTGCAGGGTCTGACCGCCCAAGGGGTTATCGGTGTAGGTCAGGGTGTAGTAGTAGTTGACGCCGATGTAGTCGGGCGTCCCCTCGCGCAGCAACTCCATATCGCCCGGCAGGATCTCCGGCGCCTCGCCGTTTTCTCGCAAGTAAGCCAGCGCCGCCTGCGGATAGCGGCCAAAGCAGTAGGCATCCAGCCACCAGAGGTTGTTGAACTCCTCGGCGTTCTCATAGGCCAGCATATCTTTCGGATCGCACGACGCCGGATAGGCAGGGGAGTAGGCAAAGCTCGGGCCGATGAGGCCATTTGGCACATGCTGGCGAAACGCCTTGATCACACGGGCATTGGCCAGAAACGCGATGTGGTTGGCGGCAAAGAAGCGTTTGCGATCCTGCACTGCGGGCGGATGGGTGCCGAGCTGATAGGCGTTAGTCAGGTTGTAGTTCTGCTCGTTGAGGGAGACCCAGTACTTCACCTTGCCGGCAAAGCGTTGATAGAGGGTCACGCAGTAGCGCTCGAAATCGGCGATAATGCGTCGGTCTTCCCAGCCGCCGTACTCATCCTGCAGCGCTTGCGGCAGATCCCAGTGATAAAGGGTCAGCACCGGTTCGATCTTGTGGGCCAAGAGGGTGTCGATCAGCTTCTCGTAGAAGGCCAGCCCCGCCTCGTTCACCTCCCCCCGACCGGTGGGATAGATGCGCGGCCAGCTCACCGAGAAGCGGTAAGCCTTGAGCCCCATCTCGGCCATCAGCGCCACGTCCTCCTCCATGCGGTGGTAGTGATCTACCGCCACATCGCCGTTGCTACCCTCAAAGGTCTTGCCCGGCAACTTGGTGAAGAGATCCCACACCGAGGGCCCCTTGCCATCGGCATTCCAGCCCCCCTCCACCTGATAGGCGGCGGAGGCTGCGCCCCACAGAAAATCGCTCGGGAAGTCGTTGAACTTATGGTGATGCATCTGGTGTTGCTCCTTCTGCGGCGGTGGTCCTGGCCACCTAGATTGCGCCGGCTGGCGGCACCCAATTGAATTGGCAATAGCATCGAACAGTTCTAAAATTCCGTCCAATGACAAATATGACCACTCAACATTCCCGAAAGGAATGAAAGGAGCCGCTGTGGAGCTACGGGATCTGAAAGCCTTTGTCACTCTGGGAGAGGTACTGCACTTCGGCCAGGCGGCGGTGCGCCAGCATGTCACCCAGTCGGCACTGAGCAAACAGATAAGGCGGCTGGAGGAGGAGCTGGGCGGCGAGCTGTTCGAGCGCAACGCCAGCACCACCCGCCTCACTGTGCTGGGGCGGGCCCTTTATGAGGATGCCCGCACTCTGGTTATCCAGAGCGAGCAGCTCTCGCGCACCGCCCGCGATGTGCTGGCGGGCAATGTCGGCACCCTGCGCATCGGCTTTGGCGTGGCCACCAAGATCCTGGTGCCCGCCGCCATCGCCCGCTTTCGCGCCGAGCGGCCGCAGGTGACCATAGAGCTCAACGATCTCTCTACCCACCACCAGCTACTGGCGCTGAGTGAAGGCAAGCTGGATCTCGGTTTTTGCCGCCTGCCCGCCCCCAAGGGGTGGCACGCCCTGCCAGTGGTCGAAGCCCACTTTGTCGCCGTGCTGCCCGCCAGCTACCGCGATGTGAGGGAGTTGGCGGATCTGGTGGACAAACCGCTGGCGATCCTGCGTAGGGACAAGGCGCCGTCGTTTTACGATCACCTGATGAACTATCTGGCCCAGAGTGGGCTGCGTTTTCGCGATATCCAGTACGTCAACGACTTCGCCGCCGGTGTTGCCACCGCGGCAGCCGAGATCGCCTGGACCCTGGTCCCCTCCTCCACCACCATAGAGCACCCGGATGTGATCACCCTGCCTCTTACGGAGAGCGAGGCATGCTGGACGATTGGCCTCATCCGTCCCCCAAATAGTCACTCGCCACTGGCTGACGCCTTCTGGCAGACGGTTACCGATCACATAACGGTGGAAAAGCTCTTTTCTGATTAAAAAGTTAATAATTTCTTAAGAATCCCTGTGTCTATTTAGGGGCATTATTCTCAGCCCGAGTGCGCCCCCATGAAAAAAGTCAGAGACATACTGCGCCGCTTCGACGGTCAGCGTCGCCACTGGACCTCCGGCATCGAGCGCTCGCTCCTCGCCTGGCTGGCCCGAGGCTCCCTGCTGCCACCCGGTGAAGCGCCCCCTCGCCGCATTCTTGTGGTACGCAGCAACAACCGGATTGGCAACAACCTCTTTTTGCTCCCCTTCCTGCAGCAAGTACAAAAGTCCCACCCCCGCGCCGAGATCGAGCTGGTCTGCAGCCTGGGGCCTCTGCTCCCTCTCTTTACCGCCCTCAACCTACAGCGCATTCATCTGATCAAACTGCAGGGAAAAGGGCTATTCAACGCCTTGCCTGCCCTCTGGCAACTGCGCCAGCAGCGTTACGACCTGGTATATGTGCCATTTGCCTCCAGCACCGATCACCTGCTGGCTGCCTGGGTGCCTGGGTGCGCGGCAGTGAAAAATGGGGCTTTGACGATGCCAAGGGGGATGTGATCTTCGCCCATCCCGAGCCAGTTGAAGCACAATGCCACTACGCCCACCGCCCCCTGCGCCTGCTGGGGCTGGATGTAGCCCCCGATCAGCAAATAACGCTGGGACTGCCGATGGCGACCAGCTACCCACCATTGGCAGAGCTGGCCAGCGCGCACCCGGGGCAACCGCTTATCGGCTTTTTTACCGGCGCCCGCAAAGGCAAGGGACTCTCTCCCATCCAGTGGCAACGGCTACTGGAACAACTTCGCCAACAGGCGCCCGATGCCGTGATGATCCAGTTCAACGACCCCGCTGCGCCGCTGCCACTGGTTGGCGATGTGACCTTTTCGATCGCCGGCCTGTGTGAATTTGCTGCGGTCACCGCCGCGCTCACCCTCTTTGTCAGCTGCGATACCGGCCCGTTGCATCTGGCCGCTGCCAGCGGCGTTCCCTGTCTAGGCCTCTTTACCCAGACCGATCCGCGCCACTACGGCTGCCTCGGAGCGCAGCACTACAATCTGGTGGTGCCGGATCGTAACCAGATCCCCCTCGACTATCATTGGCTCGGCCAAGTGCTGGCGCGTAGGCATCCAGCCCCGCAGCCCGAGACGCTCTTCATCCCACAACCAGAGCCTCAACCGCTCAACCTGCAGCAAGCGTGCTGATCGCGGCGCTTGTCGTTGATGTAACCAAGAGGGAAGGCTTGCGCCTTCCCTCGTTCGTTATGCCCGTACTCTCTTGTTGTTTGCTGATGCTCTTCAGGCCAGCTCGGTGCGCAGCGCCCTGGTGGCATCGACCATCACCTTGAGGGCGGCTTCTGTCTCTCCCCAGCCGCGGGTCTTGAGGCCACAATCCGGGTTGACCCAAAGCCGCTCGGCCGGGATCTGTTTGGCCGCCTTGCGCAGCAACCCCTCAATCCAGCTCTGGCTCGGCACGTTCGGCGAGTGGATGTCGTAGACGCCCGGGCCAATCTCGTTGGGGTAGTTGAAGCGTTCGAACGCTTCGAGCAGCTGCATCTGGCTGCGGCTGGTCTCGATGGTGATCACGTCAGCATCCAGCGCCGCCACCGCCTCGATGATGAGGTTGAAGTCGCTGTAACACATGTGAGTGTGGATCTGGGTGCTGTCCGCCACCGGGCTTGCGCTCAGACGGAAGGCCCGCACTGCCCAGTCGAGATAGGCCTGATGATCCTGCTTGCGCAGGGGCAAGCCTTCGCGGATCGCCGGTTCGTCGATCTGGATGATCTTGATGCCGGCGGATTCCAGATCTGCCACCTCGTCACGAATGGCTAGCCCGATTTGCAGGGCAGATTGCTCGCGGCTCACGTCTTCCCGCGGGAAGGACCAGCAGAGGATGGTCACAGGGCCAGTCAGCATCCCCTTGACCGGCTTGTCGGTCAGGCTCTGGGCAAATCGGGTCCATTCGAGCGTCATGGGGGTCGGGCGGTCGATGTCACGGGTGATCACCGGCGGCTTGACGCAGCGGGAGCCATAGCTCTGTACCCAACCGAAGCGGGTGATGGCAAAGCCATCCAGCAGTTCACCGAAATACTCCACCATGTCATTGCGCTCGGCCTCACCATGAACCAGCACGTCCAACCCGATGGCCTCCTGACGCGCGATGGCATCGCGGATCTCCGCCTGAATACCCGCCTCGTAGGCGCTGTCATCGATGCGACCGGCGCGCCAATCCTGCCGCAATACCCGGATCTGCGAGGTCTGCGGGAAGGAGCCGATGGTGGTGGTGGGCAGCAGCGGCAGCTTGAGATCCGAGCGCTGCAGCTCGGCCCTGACCGGATAGGGGCTGTGGCGATCAAAATCGCTGTTGGTGAGGCTGGCGAGCCGTGACTGCACCGCTTTTTTGTGCACCCGGCTGTCGGACTCCCGATCCACGATGGGCTGGCTGTAGGCGGTGATTTTGTCGAGCTCGCCCCCATCCAGATACTCCCTGAGCAGCCCCAACTCGAAACATTTTTGCAAGGCGAAGGCGAACCAGCTGCGGGTCTGGGGATCCAGCTCCTGCTCCAGGGTCAAATCCACCGGGCTGTGCAGCAATGAGCAGGATGAGGCCACCCAGAGCCGCTCGCCGAGTTTGGCTTTCAGTGCCTTCAGAGTCGGCGCCAGCTTGGCCAGATTGGCACGCCAGACGTTGCGGCCGTTGATCACCCCGGCTGAGATGACCCACTGGGCCGGCAGATGCGGCACCAGGGTCTCCAGCTGCTCGGGGGCGGCCACCAGATCCAGATGCAGGCCATCAACTTTCAGGCTGGTGATAATGTCGCGCTGATGAGCCACCGAACCGAAATAGGTGGTGAGCAGCAGCTTGCAGGGGCCCGCGAGGCGCTCGTAAGCGTTGAGGTAGGCCAGCCGCCACTCGTCTGGCAAGTCCAGCGTCAGCGCCGGTTCGTCGATCTGCACCCACTCCACCCCTTGGGCGGCCAGTTTGGCCAGGATCTCCTGATAGACGATGAGCAGGCGATCGAGCAGTTCAAGGCGCGAGAAGCCGCTCTCTTTTTCCTTGCCGAGCCACAGATAAGAGACTGGTCCCAGCAGCACCGCCTTGACCGGCAGCCCCAGAGCTTTGGCCTCTTCCACCTCGTCAAACAGCTGGCTCCAGCCCAGCTTGAAGCGCTGATCACGGCTGAACTCCGGCACCAGATAGTGATAGTTGGTGTTGAACCATTTGGTCATCTCGGCGGCGGCCGCCGCCGGGCCGGTCGGCGCACGGCCGCGGGCCACCCGGAACAGGGTGTCGAGATCGGTCTCGCCATGACGGTGGCGGGCAGGCACCGCATCCACCAGCAGGCTGGTACCGAGCACCTGATCGTACCAGGCAAAGTCGCCCACCGGCAGCAGATTGACCCCGGCGCCGTGCTGGGCCTGCCAATGGCGCTCACGCAGCGTCTTGCCCACGGCAACGAGTTCGGCCTGAGTGGTCTCGCCACGCCAGTAGGATTCGAGGGCAAATTTCAGCTCGCGCTTGGCGCCGATACGGGGGAAGCCCAGGATGTGTGCTCGTGTCATAGGTTCATTTCCTTATGCTCATTCATCTGATGGGAAACTGGATGATTTGGCCATCCAGATGTTTACACATCCAAAATGACAAGATAAGGTGACGCTGGCTATTGAATCCTCTTCAACTGGCTCTCAAATAATCCTCAACTGACCGCCGAACAGGTTCACCGCGAGGATACAGAGGCCCGTTTTTGCATGTGTTAAGAAGCGCAGCAGCAAGACGGCAGGAGGCTGAGGCTAAAGGTCAGGCCGCGCCGACAGCATTATCAGTGCCATACGCAATCTCACAAGGAGCCATCTTATGGCAGTGCCAAGCAATACAGGGATAGAGATCAAACACTTGAAAACATTGACCGCGCTGGCCGAACAGGGCTCGCTGGCCGGTGCGGCGCTGACCCTCAACCTTACCCAGTCCGCCCTCTCCCACCAGCTCAAAGAGCTGGAGACCCGCCTCAATCTGGAGCTTTACCTGCGCAAAAGCCGTCCGCTGGTGCTGACCGCAGCCGGCAGCCAGCTGCTCGCCCTCGCCCGTCAGGTACTGCCCGCTCTGGCCCAGACCGAGAAGCAGTTGCAGGCCTTGCAGAGCGGCGATGCGGGCAGGCTGCATCTGGCGCTTGATTGCCACAGCTGCATCCAGTGGCTGCTACCGCTGTTGCCGGAATTTCGCCGCCAGTGGCCAGGGGTGGATCTGGAGGTGGAGTCGGTGCCGGGCTTTGATGCCATCAATGCCCTGCTCGGCGGCCAGCTCGACCTGCTGCTCACCTCCGATGTGCAGGCCCGGGGCGATCTCCACTTCGAGCCGCTGTTCGCCTTCGATCTCACTCTGGTGATGGCGCCGGATCACCCCCTCTGCCAGCAGAGCCGCATCGAGCCGGGCGATCTGGGGGCGGAGGTGCTGCTGGTCTATCCGGTGGAGCGCAGTCGCATGGATATCTTCAGCCGCTTTTTGCAGCCCGCTGGGGTGGAGCCCGCCCGCTGCAAGCCGGTGGACAATACCTCGGTGATGCTGCAGATGGCTGCCGCCGGCCTCGGGGTTGCTGCCCTGCCACGCTGGGCCAGCGACGAGTTTGTCAGACAGGGAATGCTCTGCGCCCGCCCCCTCGGCAGCGGTATCCGTCGCCATATGTACGGCGCGGTGCGTGCATCCGATCGGGATCAAGCCTGCCTGCAGAGCCTGTTCGCCCGTATTCGCGACAAGATGGGGGATGACGGGGGAGTGGGGAAAATCACAGATCCCGCAGGCAATGCTGGCCTGACAAGGGGCAGATCAGTATCCTGACACTTTCATTTTTCTTAACGGTGGCCACCATGTCTCACGTCGATCTCAATCTCTTTCGCGTCCTCGATGCCGTGATCCGCTATGGTGGCGTCACCACAGCCGCCGAGATGATGGAGATGACCCCCTCGGCCATCAGTCAGGCCATCAGCCGCCTGACCACCCTGGTAGGCGAGCCGCTGTTTGTCCGTCAGGGGCGCGGCATCACCCCCACGGCGCGGGCGCTGAGTCTGCACCACGAGATCATGGTGCCGCTGCACGACATGGAGCGCAGCCTGCAGCGAACCGATCTCTTTGATCCCCATACCAGTCGGCGCACCTTCCGTATTGCGGGGGTGCCCGATATCGACATCTTCTTCCTGCCGGAGCTCAATAATCTGCTGTTGACCCAGGCCCCCAACTGCCAGCTGGAGTGGAATACCCAGGTGCAGGACGAAGCGCTGCGCCAGAACAGCCTCTATCTGCACAGCGTGGATCTGGTGCTGGCGACCAAGCCGATGGCGGAGCAAGGGATCGAAAATGAGAAGATCATGTCGCAAGCCCTGCGCATCGCCTGCCGCAAAGATCACCCCAGGATCCGCCAGGCCCCCGACATGGCCACCTTCTTCAACGAAAAACATGTAGTGTTGCAGGCCCGGCGGCTCGACAACCTGCTACTCAATACCCTGACCAAGGCGCCGTTGCCCCCGCGCCAAATTGCCTACGAGAGCGACTCCCTGCTCACCGCCCTTCATCTGGTGAGCCGTACCGACTGGCTCTGCGTCGCCAGCCAGTGGCACATGGAGAAGCTGGGACAAGCGCTGGATCTGGCCAGCTATCCCCTCCCCTGGCTCTCGGAGGATTGCCCCGTCTACATGAGTTGGCACAAGAGCTCCAGTCAGGATACCGGGCTTAATTGGCTCAAAGATCAGGTGCGGGCCGTCAGTTCGTTTTAAGTATGCTTAACAGTCAAGCATGCCCATCTCCTCATCCGGGTTATCGCTTTTCTCGACAAACCGCCTTATGGATAATCCCCCTTCAGGATAATAGGGGGCCTTTTCTCAACCATTAAGGCGCAGCTCATGACGACATCGTCGTGCCGAAATAGCTGCGCAGCGCCTCCACCACCCGCCGCACCTTCTCCGGGATCTCCCGCTGCGGTGTGATGGCGTGGATCTCCATCGGAGCCACCCGAAAACCGGGCAACAGTTCGAGCAGACGCCCCTGCGCCAGATCCTCGCCAATTTCTCCCTCCGGTTGCAGCGAGATCCCCTGCCCCGCCAGCGCAAACTGGCGCAGGGGCAACACGTTATTGCAGAGCACCTTGGCCTTGAACCTCACCCTGTGTTCACCCCCCTTTTCATCGAGCAGCAGCAAACCGTTGCCCAGCATGTCGCCGCAGAGCCAGTCGTGGGTGGCCAGATCGGCGGGCGTGCGCGGCGCTCCCTTGCGCGCCAGATAGGCGGGGGCGGCGCAGAGCAGCATCCGGGTCTGCCCCAGTTTGCGGGCCACCAGGGTCGAATCGGGCAAGGTGCCGACCCGCAATGCCACGTCGATCCGCTCGGCAATCAGATCCCGTTTCTCGTCGTCGGCGATGATCTGGATAGTGAGGCCGGGGTGGGCCTGCAGCAGCGGTGAGAGGGCCAGAGCCAGCGGCTGGCCCGCCATCCCCACCGGGGCAGTGATCCGCACTTCACCGAGCAGGGCGTCGCGCACCTCCGAGAGGCGCAGCTCGGTTTCGCTCAGGGTCTGCTGCAACGCCCGGCACCCTTGCCATACCACCTCTCCCGCCTCGGTCAGACTGAGGCGACGGGTGGAGCGATGGAGCAGGGGCAGCCCGAGCAGGCTTTCGAGCTGGCTGATATGCTGACTGACGGCAGAGGGGGTCATGCCAAGGGATTTGGCCGCCCCTGTCATGCTGCCCGCCTCCACCACGGCGGCGAAGATGGCGTAACGTCTGAGCAGTTCCATTATTAAATCCAGCTTATAAGTGAATGCATTTTTGAGGTGATTATTAAATCATAAATGGCGGCGTAGGATAGCCCCATTCCAACAGTGAAAGAGAGTTCCCCATGAAGATTGCCCTGATCGGTGCCAGCGGTTTTGTCGGTTCAGCCATCCTGAACGAGGCCATCAGCCGCGGCCATCACGTCACCGCCATCGTCCGCGATGTAAGCAAGGTGGCCGCCCATCCGCAGGTCACCGCCGTGGCGGTGGATGCCCAAAACCCGCAGGCATTGGCCGAGGTGCTCAAGGGGCACGATCGGGTGATCAGCGCCTACAACCCGGGCTGGACCACACCGGATATCTACGACCAGTACCTCAAGGGTGCCAACGCGATTGTCGCAGCAGCCAAAGCGGCCAACAGCTGGCTACTGGTAGTAGGTGGCGCCGGCAGTCTGGAGGTTGCCCCTGGCGTACAACTGGTGGATACCCCGGAGTTTCCGGCCGAGTGGAAACAGGGGGCGCTGGCGGCCCGCGACGGTCTCACCGCCCTGCGTCGTGAAACCGCCCTCGACTGGCGCTTTGTCTCTCCTCCGGTGTTCCTGGAGCCGGGCGAGAAGCGCGGCGGCTATCGGATTGGTGGCGATCAGGTGCTCTTTAGTGGCGAACAGCCTGCCGGGATCACCGCCGGTGATCTGGCCGACGGCGTGCTGAACGAGGCGGAAAAACCGGCTCACCTGCGCCAGCGCTTTACCCTGGGTTACTGAGAGCCTGCAACCGGTTAAGGCCAGAATGCGCGGTCACTTGCCTGAGCACCCGGTCAGGTGAACACCCGCTCAAACAGAAGGGAGGCATCCACCTCCCTTCTGTTTTGGCCATTTTCTGTTTTGATCTTTTTTACCGCTTGCAGCTTGCCTCTGGTTATCACTCTCCTTCCCATCATTTCCCATTCCGCCCTTAATGGCTGCGCAAAAAGCAGCCACCCCATTACACACCGAATTCCATTTCGAATTTTGTGTATAACTAAGAATAATTTGTTGTTTCCGTCTTATAACACCGAACAGTAGCATCCCCTTCATTCCAGATGGCGCCACACCGCTGCGCATACCGCCACACTGTCGCGCCATCCCGTTTGCCGCTCATCAGACCTGCCCGCACCAGAGGCAGCAGAAGAGATGGCGCCAGAGAAAACGAAAGAGTGAGGAGGTGCACATGGAACATTCACCACTGCCGATCATCGATCTGGCTGCCCTCAACGGGGCTCCCGAGGTACGTCGCCCTATGCTGGCCCGGCTGGCCGCGGCCACCCGCGACGTCGGCTTTTTCTATCTGACAGGGCATGGCCTGAGTGACGCCGAGCAACGAGAGACTCTGGCGCTGGCAGAGCGCTTCTTTGCCCTGCCGGAGCAGGAGAAGCTGGCGGTGCAGATGGTCAACAGCCCCCACTTTCGCGGCTACAACCGGGTCGGTGCCGAGCTGACCCGAGCGCGGCCGGATCTGCGGGAGCAGTTCGATATCATGAACGAGGCGCAAGCCCTGCCTGCGGACCTGATCCGTGAACCATGGCAGCGGCTGACCGGCCCCAACCAGTGGCCGACCGCCCTGCCAGAGATGAAAGCCCATCTGCTGGCGTGGCAGGATCGGCTGAGCGACATCACCCTCACCCTGCTGGCCGCTTTTGCCGAGGTGCTGGAGCAACCGGCCAACGTGTTTGACGACAGCATCCGCGGCGCCCCCTACCAGCACATGAAGCTGATTCATTACCCGGGGCAAGAGGCGGGCGGCAGCAGTCAGGGAGTCGGCGCCCACAAGGATCCCGGCTACCTGACGCTGGTGATGCAGGACAATCACTCGGGGCTTGAGGTCGAGACGGCCGACGGCTGGATCTCCGCGCCCCCCCTGCCGGGAGCGCTGGTGGTCAATATCGGCGAGCTGCTGGAGCTGGCCTCCAACGGCTATCTCAAGGCGACCCTGCATCGGGTGGTAAGCCCGCCGCCCGGCGTATCGCGCCTCTCCTGTGCCTTCTTTATGGCGGCGCGGCTCGATGCCACCGTGCCGCTGCTCAGCCTCTCCCCAGAGCTGGCAGCGCAGGCGCAAGGGCCGGAGAGTGACCCGACCAACCCGCTCTTCTATCAGGTGGGGGAGAACGTGCTGAAAGGGCGGCTGCGCTCCCACCCGGATGTGGCGGCGCGCCACTATGGGCCGGTGGAACCCGCTCGCCTCCCGCGCACAGAGAGCGAAGCGATACCGGCCTAAGCAGCGCAGAGATCCGCAGCCGGGTATATGCATAAGCCACAAGCCGCATGCACATACCCGCGCTGACAAAAACAACAAGCAACGAACAACAAAACAAGTCATGGCCAGAGCCTGGCCATCACGGAGCAACACGATGAAATTCAAGACCATGAGCGTACACAGCGGCCAGCGGATCGATCCCCAGACCGGCGCCCTCACCACCCCGCTCTACCAGAGCAGCACCTTTAGCTACTTCAACGCCCAGGCGGGCAAGGAGCGTTTTGCAGGTCAAGCCCCCGGCTTTATCTACAGTCGCTTTGGCAACCCCACCACTGCCGAGCTGGAGCAGAAACTGGCGGCGCTTGAAGGTGCCGATGAAGCGCTGGTGGTGGCGAGCGGCATGGCGGCAGTGAGCGCCATCATGTACGCGCTGGCCGACAGCGGCGATGAGGTAGCCTATATCGGCCCGCTCTACGGCGGCACCGATGCCTTCTTGAAGCAGACCTTCAGCCGTGCCGGCATCAAGGTCACCGCCTACGAGAGCGACCGGGATCTGCTGGCCAACATCCGCCCCGCTACCAAGTTGGTACTGTTCGAAACCCTGACCAACCCCACCCTCAAGGTGGTGGATCCGCGGCTGGTGGTGGAAGCGGCCCGCAAGGTGGGCGCCATCACCGTGTGTGACAACACCTTCCTCACCCCGTACCTGCTGCGCCCGCTGGATCTCGGGGTCGATGTGGTGATGCACAGCGGCACCAAGTATCTGGGTGGCCACGGCGACATCATCGCCGGGGTGGTGGCAGGCTCTCACGCCCTGATGAAATCGATCCGTACCGTGGCCCTCAAGCATATCGGTTCTCCCATTGGCCCGCAGGAGGCCTACCTGCTGCAGCGCGGGGTCAAGACCCTGCCGCTGCGGATGGATGCCCACCTGCACAATGCCCAGAAAGTGGCCGAGTTTCTGGCGTCCCATCCGGCTGTGAAGAAGGTGATCTACCCGGGGCTTGCCAATCATCCGGGCCACGATGCCCTCGGCGCCTTCGCCAGCGGCTTTGGCGGCATGGTGAGTATTGAACTTGAAGGCGGGTTTGAACGCTGCGCCACCCTGCTCGACAACCTGCAACTGTTCGTGCAGGCGGTGAGTCTGGGGGATCTCGAGAGTCTCGCTTGCCATCCGGCCAGTACCACCCACGCCGCCATGGACGAGGCAAGCCGCCTCGCCGCCGGGGTCAATGACGACCTCATCCGCTTCAGCATCGGGGTGGAAGATGCAGACGATCTGATCGCCGATCTGGCCGCCGCGCTGGCGCAGATCTAACCGGGAGCACGCATCTCACTTGCCCGCCAAATGGCGGCGAGTGAGATGCCCCAAACACAACAACGGCCCATCAAGGGCCGTTGTTGTTTGTCGCGCTATGGAAAAATGGGATTTACTCCTCCCACACCACCACCTGGGATGAGGGCCAGCGATCCCCGACCTGGGCGTACTTTTGCTCCAGCAGGTGACGCTTGATCTTCATGGTGGGGGTCAGCACGCCGTTCTCGATATTCCAGGGTGCCTTCACTACCAGAATGCCGCGAATTTTGGCATGAGATTCCAGCTGATCGTTGACCCGAACCCGCGCCGCTTCCAGTCTGGCGTTGACCTCCTCCCGATTGCCCTTCATGGCACTCTCGGCCAGCTGCACCAGCGCAATGGGCTGGGGCATGCCGTAACCAATCACGCAGAGCTGTTCGATGATGGGTTCCTGCCCCAGCTGCCCCTCGATGGGCACCGGCGCCACATACTTGCCCTTGGCGGTCTTGAACACATCCTTCATCCGGCCGGTGATGGTGAGATAACCCTCCTTGTCCAGCTTGCCCATATCGCCGGTGTGGAGCCACCCCTCGGTATCGATGGCCTCGGCGCTGTGCTCGGGATCCTTGTAGTAACCCAGCATCATCCCTTCGCAGCGGCAGAGGATCTCCCCCTCGTCGGAGATCTTGATGGTCACCCCAATCCCCGCCTTGCCGACGGTGCCGATCTTGTCGGCGCGGAACGGGTAGTTGATGGTGGAGTAGGCGTGGTTCTCGGTCATGCCCCAGGCTTCAGTCACCTTGAGGCCGATGCTCAGATACCACTCAAGCAGCGCAGGGGAGACAGGCGCGGAGCCGCAGCCAAGAACACGGGCCTGATCCAGCCCCAGCCCCTTTTGCAGCTTGCGTTTGATAAGGCCGGAGATAAGCGGGATCTTGAGCAGCAACGCCAGTTTGTTCTGGGGCAGCTTCTCGTGGATCTTGATGCGGAACATGGCCCACAGCCGTGGCACCGAGATAAAGACAGTAGGACGGCAGCGTTTGACGTCTTCGATAAAGGTGTCGAGGGATTCGGGGAAGGCGATTTCGGCGCAACCATAGAGGCTACCACCGTAGACATAGACCCGCTCGGTAATGTGGGCCAGCGGCAGGTAGGAGAAGCCGCGATCATTGGCGCACAACCCCACCGTCTCCACCAGCTTCTCGCACGACCAGGCGTAGCG
Organism: Aeromonas aquatilis; assembly: GCF_054052405.1. NCBI lineage: Bacteria > Pseudomonadati > Pseudomonadota > Gammaproteobacteria > Aeromonadales > Aeromonadaceae > Aeromonas > Aeromonas aquatilis. The sequence goes on from NZ_JBSTYP010000027.1 coordinate 65,817, forward strand.
CTCGACGCTCAGCATGGCCCCTTTCGGCTTGCCGGTACTGCCGGAGGTGTAGACCAGACTCAGCAGGGCGTCAGGGGCCTGCACCGGGCTGTCAGGGATCGGCTCGTGCGCCTCCAGCAGATCATCCCACTGGTGGCTGGCCGGCATGGTGTCATAGGGGAAGGCGATACGCAGCAGATCGGCGGGTACGCCAGCCTCCTGACTCTTCCAGTCATCCAGCTTGCCGACGAAGATCGCCTTGGCCTCGCTGTGGCGCAGCACATATTCGATGGTGTCGACGTTGGCAGTCGGGTAGATGGGCACGCTCACATACTGCCCCATCTGCATCGCCAGATCGGCGATAAACCACTGGGCACAGTTCTTGGAGAGCAGCGCCACCTTGTCACCCGCCACCAGACCGAGGTGACGCAAGGCCGTCACCATCCGCCGCGCTTCATCGGCCACTTCACCCCAGGTGAAATCGACATATTCGCGGTTGATGGTTTGACGCAGGTAGGTTCGATCAGGACACTGCCGCTCCCAGTGATAGAGCATCTCGAGCGGCAGTTTATTGGCAATACGTGAGGAGGAGGCCATAGTTTAATCCCTGAAACAAAAGGCGAAACTTATTATTAACCTTTCACTAACTTCAGGGGAAGGATAAACTCAAACTTCAGTTTGAATTGTGTATCCGATCAAGCTTCTGCGTCTTGTTGCAAACGACTCCACATCGCCTGCACCAGTTTTTCATCCTCTTCAGATAACTCACCTTGCAAGATCGCCTCGTTGAGGCTGCGCAGCACATAGCTCTTGACGTCCCGCACCAGGGTCTTGCCTTCCAGCTCGGCCCGGGCAACGGCCAATGAGATATGACCTCGCAGGTAACCCCCCGCAAACAGCTCATCGTCGGTCGCGGTAGCAACCATGCTGTCGATCAGTCCCAACAACTTGTGCTCAAAATCGTGAATCGTCATGTAACGCAGCCTCATTTGCGGCAAAAAATTCGGGGGTATGGAACCGCAATCCGGTTGATTGCAGCTCTCTGGCGCCAGGCCAGCAGCGTCCTTGGCGTCCTATTCCGGGTTGGCCACCGGGTAGATGACCTGATCCTTGTATCCCGTGGTTATTCGCAGATAACCACGCAACGCCCGGTTTAATTGCGGATCATCGGTGTCCACCAGCAGCGGCCTGCCCGCAAGGGCTGCAAGCTTGGCTTTGGTTGCCAGCACCTGGATATTCTCCAGCCCGACACACCGAATCACCTCAGGACTCAATTGCTGATTTCCGCGCCCGAACAGATGTCCCTGTCCGCCTATCAGGGTAATGACCAGTCGGCAGCGACGGCCGCGGATCCGGGTCAGGATCTCGGCGGCGCTGAGATCCTGCCCGATAAGTCGGCCATTTTCCACCAGATCCACACCGAGCAAAGTATTTTCCAGACCGAGCTCAGCCATACAGGCTGCCACCGTGCTGCCGGAGCCCATCAGATAGAGGGTATCTGGCTCCATCTGCTCCACCACACCGGCGGCGAGATCCGCCAGCACCAGCTCTTCGGACTCCTTGCCCCCCTGTTTGACCGCCTGTACGTAACGCAGATCACCGGGCACCTTCAGCTGGCCGTAGTGGCGGGCCCGCACCTTGCCCGCGCGAAACGCCTCCTCGTCGATGTCGCGCACCTCGGCATCGATCAGGCTGAGCAATTCCCCTGCGATCATCCGCGCTACCACCCGCCCGCTGGCGGCGGGTGTCACCCCGTAGACGCCGGAGTGGATCTTGCACCCCGCCGGAATGCCTAGCACATGGCAGGACTCCCCCACCGCGGCGCAGATGTCCCGCGCCGTACCATCGCCACCGGCAAACAGCAGCAGATCGATCCCGGCTTCGCGCATCAGCCCGGCAGCGTGGCGGGTGTCATCGGCCGAGGAACTCTCCCCGACCGGTTGATAGATGATCCGACAGGGTAGTCCCAGAGATCGGGCCACCGCCTCCCCCATCTCTCCCGCCACCGTCAGCAGTTCGAACGGGACGCTCAGCTCGCACAGTGGCAACAAGGCTTGCCGCGCCCGCTCCTGCGCCTTGGGCACAGCACCACGGGCCAGCGCCTCGGCCACCACACCGTCACTGCCCTTGAGCCCCACTGCGCCGCCAATCCCGGCGACCGGATTAATGATGAACCCTAATCGAAACATGCCTGCCTCCCTTGCGATGGCCACCATTTTTATCTTTTCCCCTCTCTGGGACAAGCAGTGGCACCCCTGCTAGAATTCGCATCTTCAATTTTCCAACCAATGTTCAATCAAGGTTCAATCATGCTGGAATGGGTTCTTGATCCCTCCGCCTGGGTCGCGCTCGCTACCCTTACCCTGCTCGAAATCGTGCTGGGCATCGACAACATCATCTTTATCTCCATCCTGGTAGGTCGCCTGCCGGAGGCGCAGCGTCAAAAAGCGCGCATTCTGGGTCTGGGGCTCGCCATGGGTACCCGGATCCTGCTGCTGCTCTCGCTGGCCTGGGTGATGCGCCTCACCGATCCGCTCTTCACCGTGCTGGGTGAAGCCATCTCCGGCCGCGACCTGATCCTGCTGCTGGGGGGCTTGTTCCTCATCGGCAAGAGTGCCCACGAGATCCACGTCACCCTGGAAGGGGCGGCCGAGCCAGAAAGCGTCAGCAAAGCGGCCTCTGGCTTTATCAGCACCCTGATCCAGATCGCCATCCTCGATATCGTGTTCAGCCTCGACTCGGTGATCACTGCGGTCGGCATGGCCGATCACGTGCCGGTGATGGTGCTGGCCATCATGATTGCCGTCTTCATCATGATGTTTGCCGCCAAGGCGATCGGCGATTTCGTCGATAACCACCCCACCATCAAGATGCTGGCCCTCTCCTTCCTCACACTGGTGGGCTTCGCCCTGATGGCCGAGGGGATGGATCTGCACATTCCGAAGGGTTACATCTACTTCGCCATGGCCTTCTCGCTGGTGGTGGAGATGATCAACATCCGCCTGCGCAGCCATCACGACAATAACGGGCAAAATAGCGCGCAGTAACCCTGCCCCACATGCCCCGCGACCCCAGCTGTCGCGATCAAAAAGAGCGCCGGTCGAGCGCTCTTTTTTTAGGCTATGTCCCAATTACGTGTTGAAAGGCTAAGCTTGAAGTAGGCCATCACCTTGAGGTCTACCATCATGGATACCCCAGCCTTTCAACA
>NZ_JBSTYP010000028.1:0-63933 GCF_054052405.1 Aeromonas aquatilis
CTGGTGAATAGTGTTCTCTCGATTTCATTCAATACCCCCGATTGTCTCATCGTAACAATCGGGACTGTCTGTGAAAATCAGGATACCTCAATGCTCGGTAAGCGGGTTGATGGCGCAACTGCAAACCATGCCGAGCAGCAGCTCGATATGCTGGAGGATAACCGTCAACAAGGAGCAGCAGCATGAATCGCCTGATAGAAACCGCTGTCACGCCTATGGTTGGCTGGCTGCGCGAGGGATATTCGCTCTGCGTATCCCTGAGCTGGGGCAAAGATAGTACCGCCGTGCTGGTGCTGGTGATCGAAGCGATGAAGCGGGCAAAAGCTGCGGGTATCACTCTGCCACAGTGTTTTGCCATCACCAGCGACACCACAGTTGAGAACCCGGCTCTTGGCGCCTTCTTTGAACAGATGTCCTGCGAGCTCGAGCGATTCTGTGTGCTTAACGAACTGCCGCTGGAGTACCGGCTCGTGACTCCTCCACTGACTGCATCGTTCCACTATGTGACCGTTGGTCGCGGTAAGTTGCCACGCTACCCAGGCATGAGCCGGGATTGCAGCAAGGATTGGAAGATCAACCCGATCGTCAAGGAGAAGAAGGGGCTGTCCAAGCAGTTTGGCAACGCAATTATCAGCTTGGTCGGCACCCGCTTCTGTGAGTCTGAAGAGCGTGAGGCTCGCATGCTGGCGCGAGGTGATGAGGCTGGCGTCATCCTTACTAACCCAGATGGCGACCTGTACGCAGTGCCAATCGCAGACTGGGATGAAGTCGATGTCTGGACGCTGCTGCGCAAGTGCGACCAACGCATGGGCAATACGCTGATCACCTCATTCGTTCACCACTTTGATGACCTGGTGCTGCTCTACAAAGATGCCAACGGCGGGTGTGTATCCGGGTTGGCCGACAGTCAGCTAAACAGTTCGGCCTGCGGTGCCCGTTTTGGCTGCTGGTCATGCGTAGCTACCGGCGAGCGCGACAAGTCGCTGCAGGCCATGATCGAGAATGACCACGACCAATACGGCTATTTGAAGCCGATCGCCGACTTCCGCGACTGGTTGTTCGGCATCCGTTGGGATATGTCGGCCAGAGAGTGGTTAGGCCGTACGGTCGACCCAGTGACCGGTCACATCGTGCTTCAACCTGATTACTTCAGCTTTAAAACCCGCCGCCAGATCTTGCGCTACATGCTGAGCATTGATGCTGATGAGTGCGCCTGGGCAGATGAACACAATGATGGATTCCCACGGTTCCAGCTTATCCAGCCGTGGCAGTTGGTCATCATCGACTTTATCTGGTCAATCTATCGTGATGCGCCCCATGCGTTCTCAGCGCTGCATGAGTATTACCAGATCCACCGCTGCGGCCGCCGCTACTATCCGGAGCAAGGGCAGCCAGCAGAAAAGGCTCCAGTACCAAAGCGCCGCTGGTTCAAACCGCCAGAGGGGTTTGCACCACCGGACGGCATTGGCGGCCTGACAGACCCACTGATTATTCATGCGCAGCGTCATGCTGGCATTAAGCAGCCCACTATCAGGGATCGCGTCACCGGGGTGGAAAAAGAGGTCATGGCCTTCGACATCGTGCCAGAGATGGAGATCGACAAGAGCGAGGCTTTGCTTTGGCTGGAGCATTTTATCAATAACCCGATCGCCATCGAGTGCACCGGAGAAGACCCGGCAGAAGCCATCAAATTCTATCTGCATCACCGGATGGTAAAAGTGAGCCATGGCCAGCCACCCAGCCTGGATGAAATCATCCAGCGCTCAGAGATGTGGGCGCGTCTGCAGAGAAAACTCAACGTCCCCGACATTCAGGCATGGGCAATAGAGAACTCTATCTCCGATGAAGAGCACGAGGCGATCAAAGCGTTCTATCCGAAATCGAGTCGCCATAACGTCATTTTTATGGAGGCAGCATGACCACCAACAGCCAGAAGCTGATCTGCAGCAAAGGCCTGAAGAAAGACCGCGCTGCGACAGAAGCACCCAAGCGGCGCCAGCAGAAGCGCAATGAAATCGAACTCCGCCAGCTGGCCAGCCAGTATTGCATTGACCACAAGGAGATGCAGTGATGAGCATCGTGCAGGACATTGCCGAGTGGATTCACGGCAGAGAAGGCGGGGTCATCAGTGCCGAGGTGGCCGCCGAGTTCTCCCTCACTGTCAGCGCGGCCAGCATTGTGATGGGGCAGATCCACAGAGAGTCCCGCTTCACAACCCGGGTTGAACACTTCTGCCTGGTCGGGGATAACGGCCGTGGCCGCCACACTCGCCGCCTCTATGTTGACGTGGTGAAGCCGCCGCAGTGGTGCAAGACCCCGGTGATAGGCACTTGCGGGGATCAGGTGGTCCGGTTCGACAGCGTCACTGACGCCGAGACCAAGGGTGGATTTGTCAGGGTAGCCATCACCCGCTGCCTTGCCGGCCAGCAGGAAAAGCACGGCGGGTACCGCTGGCAGATAGACACAACCAAAGGAGCAGGCAAATGCACCGCTACAACTACACCCTGAGCGCAGCGACTGAACTGGGCTCTGCACCGGATCGCTTGACCGGCACCATCGAGGCACACCACCCGCTGACCCACCAACAGATCAGGCTGGCCGCCATTGATAAGGCCCCAGCCCAGTATCTCAACTTCAACGAGCTGGAGTATCAGGAATGTGAAGAGGGCGTTGATTGAAGGGCTGGCCATCTTGGTTAGCACCACATTGTTTCTGGCCACGCTGGCTGTGATGTAACAACGACTGTCCGGGAGGACACGATGGATATCAGACTCTACCAACGCAATTACCGGGATGACCTCAAGCAAGCCATCCAACAGGAGCAGAGCGCTAGCTACATCGATGCCGCCCTCTCCTACAAGAAGGCCCAGCATCACGCCGCAAGCGCCAACATGTTGGGCAAAGCCCGGTTCGCCATGGCTCGCCGTATTCATTGCCTCAAGATGGCTAATGACCCGCAATGGAAGCAGGTGAACTCCGAGTACCAGCAACGCTATCAAGCGATGGAGGCATTATGATTGAACCAATCGAGAAAATTGAGCAGAAAGAGCTGCTGGTGATGCTTGGCAAGGGACGGACCGCGCTTTATCACCTGCGCAATAAAGACGCCACGTTTCCCAAGCCAATCGACCACCAGCCGCTGCGCTGGATCAAGTCACACGTCATGGCGTGGATTGATAGCCATAACCGGACTCACAGCCACTCCTAGCTCTCGCTGGAGGACTGACCACCAAAGCTCATATGCAGCCCGTTGGTCCTCCAGCCAGTCATGTTTGTTGTACACAGACATCACCCCAAGCAATGCGTGCCCCAGCATGGTTTCAGTAACGTGCGGTGATACGCCAAGCTCTGACAACCTGGTCGACAGGGTGCGCCTTGCATCATGAATGCGCCAATGGGGGATCCCCAAGTTGCTGCGTAAGCGGCTCACCAGCCGATTACACGAGTGGATCTCCAGAGGACTATTCCCCTCCCCTTGCCCAGGGAACAGATAGACAGAGTCCACCGACGCCATCCCAGCCCGTTCGAACAGTTGCTTACCTACTGATGTGATAGGGCGACGAATCGGCTTACCGGTCTTGCTGATCTCCGCCGGCACCGTCCAGACCATAGACTCGAAATCCAGGTCTTGGCGCTTGAGCATTCTGGCCTCGGATAGTCGGCACCCATAGACCAGACAAAGTAAATGGATCACCTTGTTACCGGTACCTGCCCGGCTCGCCTCAATCGCTCGCCAAATCTTGGCAACCTCGGCTACCGTCAACACCCGGTGCCCGGTCTTAGCTGGCGCCCCGACATCCCGAGCCCGTAAGCTCATCATGTTGGGCACGTTGATCGTGCCGCGGCGGATATGCCAGTTGAAGCATGCTTTCAACCCAGTAATGACCGAACGGGTAACACCAGGTGCTCTTTCGCTTATGGCATCGAAATAGCTCAGCCACATGTCCATAGAAATCTGATTGAGTGGCTTGTCTGGTAACCGGTTCTTAACCGAAGAGAAGGTGTAGCGGTAGTTCTTCTGCGTGCCTTCACGACACTCCCGCATCACATACTTCTCGAACCACTCTTCAAACAGAGCAGCAGGTGTAGGCTCTTCACTGGTTTTAACAATTTGCTCAGGGCCTGCCTTGATTTCCGCGGCCTTGATCCTGGCATCCCGAAGAGTCACCGTAGGGTAACGGCCAATCGTGGTTCTGACTTGTTTCCCATCACGCATATGACGCACTTGGAAGGTGATCAGCCCTTTAGGTGACACCCTTATGCCAAGCCCATCACCGTCAGTGACTTCGCTCTGGCCGGAGTATGGTTTACCATTAACGCCTCGCAGCCAGCTGTCTGTAATTGCCATAGCTCACCCAATAAAATTTTGTACTAACAAAATACCATGTTTTGTACTTTGAGTTGTACTAATTGGATGGTGAACATAGGCAGACAGACACAAACAGCAAAGAATTTATTGGGTGCTCAGACAAAGCTGAACACATCATTAAGAACCATATAATCAGAAGCTTAGGCGATAAAACAAGAACACATGAGCACACCCAAGAACCAAACAACACAGCCAACATTCTACTTCCACGACTACGAGACCTTCGGCATCAGCCCCGCCAAGGACAGGCCGTCGCAGTTTGCCGGTATTCGTACCGATGCGGATTTCAACCTCATTGGCGAGCCGCTGGTCATCTATTGCAAACCGCCGGCAGACTACCTGCCGGATCCGGAGGCGTGCCTGATTACCGGTATCACGCCGCAAAAGGCGATGAAGGATGGGCTGTGCGAGGCGGATTTCATTCGCCAGATCCACGAGCAGTTCGCCACGCCGAATACCTGTGTGCTTGGCTACAACAGCATCCGCTTCGATGATGAAGTGACCCGCTACACCCTCTATCGCAACTTCTATGATCCCTATGCCTACAGCTGGCAGAATGGCAACTCCCGTTGGGATATTCTCGACATGCTGCGGGCCTGCTATGCCCTGCGTCCGGAGGGGATAGAGTGGGCCTTTGACGATGAAGGCAAGCCGAGTTTCAAACTTGAAAAACTGACGGTCGCCAACGGCGTGACTCACGCCAATGCCCACGATGCACTCTCGGACGTGTTGGCCACCATCGAGATGGCCAAGCTGGTGAAAAAGGCACAACCCAAGCTGTTCTGTTATCTCTTTGATCTGCGAAACAAAAACAAGGTGAAGGCGCTGATTGACGTAGTGACCATGAAGCCGCTGGTGCACGTCTCCGGCATGTTCTCCCCCTGGCAGGGTTGTGCAAGCTGGGTCTCGCCACTTGCCTGGCACCCCACCAACCAGAACGCGGTGATCATGGTGGATCTGACCCGTGACCCCACCCCGCTCATTGAACTCTCCAGCGAGGAGATCCGCGAGCGCCTCTATACCAAAAAAGAGGAGCTGGGGGATCTGGCGGGCATTCCGGTGAAACTGGTGCATATCAACAAGTGCCCGGTGCTGGCGCCGGCCGCCACCCTGACCGCGGAGCGCGCCGACGAGCTCGGCATCAATCGGGAGCAGTGCCGCAAGAGCCTAGATCTGCTGCGCGCCCACCCCGAGGTGCGGGAAAAACTGGTGGAAGTGTTCAATCAGGAGTTCGCCGGCAGCAATGAGAGCGATCCCGATACCCAGCTCTACGCCGGATTCTTTGGCCATGGCGACAAGTCCACCATGGATCTGGTGCGTGCCACCCCCGCGGATCTACTGGGTGAGCGGGAGTTCGCCTTTACCGACGCCCGGCTGCCGGAGATGCTGTTCCGCTACCGCGCCCGCAACTGGCCGCACACCTTGAGCGAAGCGGAGCAGAAACGCTGGCGCCTGCACTGCAGCGACTACTTCAGCCGCCGTCTGCCGGACTATGTGCCCCGTCTCGAGGCGCTGGCAGAGCAGAACCAGAGTAACGAACGGAACTTTGCGATTCTTAAGAGTCTTTACCATTATCTGGAAGATTTATGAGTTGTGAGTCGTTTCACAATAAATCCTACCCGCCCATCCCCTTCTTCAGGTCATAATGACGAAGGGGATTTCCCCAAAAAACCAATATCTTGCAACATCCTGAACGGATGTTTCCCAAGCAAGAGTTCTCTTTGGCCGAACGGAAGCCAATTGCTGATGCCTCGTCACCACGCACTGCTCGGATTACTGGCCCTGCTGCCGCTGGCAGCCAACGCCGCATACCGGTTCGATGTGCCGGACTACCTTGCTCGCCTGCCGGAGCAGACCTATCGCATCGTCGAACACAACTTCAGCACGCTCTACCAGCAGACTGACTTCACCCCCCAGATCACCAACAGCTACTTCAACGGTTCCCATCTCTACAAGTTTGTCGGGGTGCCGCTGGCCATCAGTGCCCAGTCCGGTTTTCAGCTGGAGGTATTTGGTCAGGCCTATAACCGTGCGTCACAGGCGTATACGCACCTGAGCGAGGATATGTCCCTCTATCGGGTGATGCGGGTCGATCTGATGGGGAACCCCAATGATCAGCTGGCTATCGGTTTCGGTCTGGGGGTGCCCATCACCCCGTTGTTGACCCTCAAGGCGATCGCCTCCGACAGCGACATCCCGGGCTACGGCTCCGCCAAATATGCCATCGGCTTTGAGTGGCGTTACTGACAACCGTGGCTGATAACCACTGATTGAAACAATTCAGGCTCCGTGATGGAGCCTGAATTGTATGTGGTGAGGCTGTGATCAGCTGTAGCGGATCACCCGTCCCTCGCCCCCTTGCAGGGTCACGGCAGTACCAACGGCCTGCCCCTGCCAAAAATCAGCGCCCCCTTCCGGCAGCAGAAACTCCTGTGGTTGCCCCTCCCAGTTGAACAGGCAGAGCAGAGTGCCGCCCTCGGGCAGGCTCACTTCGCCACAGGCAAAGTCCATCGACTCGAAACGGGCAGAGGGTGCCCGGGCCGCACAGAGCTCAAGCAGCTTGCGCAGTTGCGCCGCCTGCTCCTCATCGAGATCTTGCAGTCGATCTCCGGCCAACATCATGCCGCCGCTCGCCACCAACGCAGCCAGATGGAAGCTGTAATCCGCCTTGCTTGCCTGCTGGCTCGGTAGATCCCGCAGACAGATGCAGTCGGGGTCGAGGGCCCAGAGCTTGTCATTTTGCCAGGCGCGGCAGAAGGCTTCGCGGGCAATCTGGCGATAGCGGTGGCCGTTGCGCTCCACATCGTCACTCACCCGCATACCATGAACCAATCCAAGGCTCGGCCAGATGGGAGCGTTGCAACCGAGCAGGAAAGCGCCTTCACCTGCACCACGCAGGATGGCCGCCATGCCGCACCGATAGGCTTCAACCCGGGTGGCGGCCGGATCGTGGAAGCGGCCACCGTGGATAGCGCCCCAGAAGTTGGCATCGAGCTTGAAGTAGTGGATGCCCCACTGCTCGCGCAGGGTACGGAACACCTTCTCAAGGTGCGCTTGCACCTCGGGGTGGGTGCCGTCCAGCACATACCAGGGAGTGCAGCGCCAGCCGCCGTAGGTAACCCGTTCGGAAGGCAGCGGCAGGCCGTCATCCCCCTTCACAAACCAGTCGGGGTGCTCCTGAAACACCTGTGAACCGGGTTCGGCAATAAAAGGGGCGACCCAGAGGGCAGGCTCGCAGCCAGCCTGTTTGATCTCGGCAGCCAGTGAGGCTACACCTTGCTCGAACTTGGCCGACGGAGTGAGCCAGTCGCCCATCTTGGCCTGATAGCCGTCGTCAATCTGCACATAGCGCAGGGCCGGGAAGCGCTCGGCACGCACCTGCAGATTCTCGCGAATATCGGCAGCGCTCACCTCGGCGTAGTAGTGATACCAGGAGCACCAACCGCTCGGGCGATCACTCACCTGGCCGATCAATAAGCCGTGCTCGGCCTCGATCAGCTGTGCCAGTTCGGCCAGCAGATCCTCGCGCTCCGCTCCTTCGAGGCAGATCAGCGCCTCGCTCTGCCAGTGCTCACCGGCTGCGAGTTTTCGCCCTTCGCAGTTCATCAGGATCTGCAAGCGGCCATCGGGATAGAGACGAAACTCCCCGCCAAAACGGTGGCAGCTGGCAAAGGCAAGCAGCAGCCACCCCTTGTTATGCTCCACCAGCAGCAGGTTGTGAATGGTGTGATAGCCATTGTCATCGGTGATGCGATAGACGCTGGCATCGGGGCAACGGCCGACATGTTGTGGTGATTGCCAGCACCCCATGGTCTGAGCCAGCATCTGGAATCCTTCACCATAGATGGCGCTCTCTACCGGCAGACCAAGCTTGCCATCAAACAGCACCCAGCGCTCTACCGGGGTGGCATCAGAACCTGTGTTGTCGAGTCGCACCCGGCACAGAGGCCCTTCCCACTGGCGGGTTTGCAACAGGTGGGAGGGCAACGCATTATCGTTCGCCAGCTGGCGAACGCGGGACAAGAGGGATGTCATTACTACTCCTTGTAGTTCGAAAAGGGTTCTATCAGACGATGTTCAACAGATAATCTGCATACAAATCAGCTGCAAACGAACTGATTTCAGTTGTTATTGTTTTAATGCCGCGACCCGGCCTCTCTGGTAAACTGCGATTTTTCTTCCCAGTCGATGAGGTTCACGTGATCGCGCAACGCGCCTTGCTGTACTTTCGTGACTTTATGGTCATCGTCGCCTGCCTGCTGGCAGGCAAATCCGTGGCAGCCATCCTGCCTTTCGCCTTTCCCGGCAGCATCATCGGCATGCTGCTGCTGTTTGTGCTGCTCTCCCTGCAACTGATCAAGCTGCACTGGGTCGAGCTGGGCGCAGGCTTGCTGCTGCGCCACATGGGTGTGCTGTTCGTGCCGGTTGCGGTCGGACTGGTGGCCTGGCTTGAGCCCCTGCGCCAATCCTTCGGCGTCATCATGCTCTGCATCGTGCTCGGGATCGTGCTGATCCTCGCCACCGTCGGTCGGCTTTACCAGAGGATGAACAAATGATCTTCTGGCTAGCCATTCCCCTGACCCTGGCGCTCTATTTCGCCACCCGCGCCCTCTATCGCCGCCTGCCCTGGCCCATCATCAATCCGGTGCTGGTGCCGACCGCGGTGATCATCGGCCTGCTGCTCTGGTTTGACCTGCCCCTTGAGCAGTACGAGCGCGGCAGCAGCCCCATTACCATGCTGCTGGAGCCCGCCGTGGTGGCACTGGCGCTGCCGCTCTATCAACAGGCGCGCCAGATCCAGGCCAAGCTCAAGCCCATCCTAATCTGTACCCTCGCCTCCGTCTTGATCTCGGTGTGCACAACCCTGCTGATCGGTCATTTTATGGGCACTGATCCGGCACTGCTCGCCTCATTGGCGACCAAATCCATCACCACCCCGCTCGCCATGAGCGTCAGCCAGTCCATCGGCGGCATTCCCGCCATCGCGGCCGCCGTTGTGGTGGTAGTGGGAATTGTTGGCGCCCTGATCGGCTACCCGCTGCTCAGATTGCTCAAAGTGACCGACCCGGAAGCGCAAGGGCTCGCCATGGGGGCCTGTGCCCACGCCATCGGCACCGCCACCTCCGCCGAGAAGGGGATCACCCAGGGCGCCTTTGCGTCGCTGGCCATGGTGGTGTGCGGGATCCTCACCGCGGCCGTCGCCCCGCTGCTGTTTGCCATCTATCACTGGCTGATCTGATCACCCCATTGACCTCCTGTTGTCCATTCCGGGGGGCCTGCTGGCCTCTCGGGGTGCGACCTGCCGCACAATTTGCACAAGACAAACGTTTCCATTACCATCCCCCTCCGTTTGCCCATCAGGGCGTGAGCCTGCTCACACATTTACCCGAGCTTGCTCCCTACAATGGCCGCCCAATTGGCCTTTGAGGACACACTATGCATCCCCGTTTTGCCAAGCCATTCGATACCCTCTCTGCCCCGCTCAAAGCAGCCGTGCAGCCCATGTTGGATAGTGCCGACTTCAACGCCCGCTTCACGCCGGAGCAAGTCGCCACCCTGAAAGCCGCCACAGGTCTCGATGATCGCGCCCTGCGCCTCGCCCTGTTGCCGCTGGCCGCCGCCTGCTCGGTAGCCCCCATCTCCAAGTTTTATGTCGGTGCCATCGCCTGCGGCCTGAGCGGCACCTGGTACTTCGGCGCCAACATGGAGTTCGCGGGGCAAGGTCTGTTCCACTCGGTTCACGCCGAGCAGTCCGCCATCTCCAACGCCTGGCTGGGTGGCGAGACCGGGATCTCTGAAATCACCGTCAACTACACCCCCTGCGGCCACTGCCGTCAGTTCATGAACGAGCTGAGTACCGCCAAGATCCTGAAAGTCTCTCTGCCCGATGACCTGAGCGCCCTGCAATCCTTCCTGCCCCACTCGTTTGGCCCGGCGGATCTCGACATCACGGACGCGCTGATGAGCCCGCAGGATCACGCAGAGCTTGAACTTCAAAGCGAAGATCCGCTGTGGCAGGCCGCGCTGGCCGCCGCCCGTCAAAGCTACGCCCCCTACAGCCAAGGCTATGCCGCAGTGGCGCTGCAGTTTGCCGATGGCCGCATCTTCTCTGGCCGCTACGCCGAGAACGCCGCCTTCAACCCCAGCCTGCCGCCGATGCAGATGGCTTGCGCCCATGCGGTGCTTAACGGCGAAGATCTCGCCACCATCCGCCGCGCCGTGCTGCTGGAGAACAAAAGCGGCCAGATCAGCCAGCGTGACTCCGCCCAGTCTACCCTCAAGGCGCTGGGCTCTGTCGAGCTGGAGTATCAAGCTGTCTGACCCAGTTTGCTTCGATAAACGAAAGCCCCCGCACCTTGGTGCGGGGGCTTTTTACTTGGCCGTTTAATCGGGGGCAGCCCTTGATCTTCACGGGTTTGCTCGGTTGATCACCCCGTCTGACCGGTTGCTGATCAGACAGGTTTTAGCCGCGCCGTGAAGTGGCGCAGCAGCGGCGGCTCGTAGTCAAAGGTGAGCCCACGAATGTCGCTGGCCCGCGCTTTCACCGCGATCAGACAGTCGGCCACATAGTCCATGTGATCCCGGGTGTAGACCCGGCGTGGAATGGTGAGGCGCAACAGCTCAAAATCCGCCGCCTCCTGCTTGCCGGTGGCGGGATCGCGCCCCAGCAGCAGGGAGCCTATCTCCACCCCGCGCACGCCCCCTTCCAGATAGAGTTCGCAGGCAAGCGCATGGGCCGGGAACTGCTCGGCCGGAATATGGGGCAGCAGCTTTTTGGCATCGACAAACACCGCATGGCCGCCGGTGGGGGTCTGGATGGGGATCCCAGCCTCGGCCAGCCGCTCGCCGAGATAGGCCACCTGACTGATGCGATAGGTGAGATACTCCTCATCCATCCCCTCGCGCAGGCCGATGGCGAGCGCCGCCATGTCCCGCCCGGCGAGGCCGCCATAGGTGACAAACCCCTCCATCGCCACGCAGCGCACCTGCACCGCACGGAACAGATCGAGATCCTCTTTAAAGCAACACAACCCGCCGATATTGACCAGCCCGTCCTTCTTGGCCGACATGGTGAAGATGTCCCCCAGCGCAAACATCTGGCGCACTATCTCCTTGATGCTGCGCTTGGCATAGGCCGGATCCCGCTCCTTGATAAACCAGGCGTTCTCGGCGAAGCGGGCGGCGTCGATCACCACCGGGATATGGTGGCGACGGGCCAGCTCGGCGACCGCCTCCATATTGGCCATGGAAACCGGCTGGCCGCCGGCGCTGTTACAGGTGACCGTGATGATGATGCCGGCCACATTGGCGGCCCCCAGGGTCTCGATGGTGTCGCTCAGGCGAGGAAGATCAAAATCCCCCTTCCAGGCGTAGGGGGCGGTGGTGTCGAGGGCTTTCGGGGTGAGCAGGTTGATGGCGCGCGCGCCGGCCAACTCCACATGGGCCTTGGTGGTGTCGAAGTGGTAGTTGGAGATAAAGACAGGTGCCTTGCCCTTGCAGCGCTTGACCAGCTCGGGGAAGAGGATCTGCTCGGCCCCGCGCCCCTGATGGGTAGGCGTCACATGCTGGTAACCGAAGATATCGCGCACCGCGCGCTCCAGCTCGACGAAGTTGCGGCTGCCCGCATAGGCCTCATCCCCCATCATGATGCCAGCCCACTGGCGATCGGACATGGCACCGGTGCCGCTGTCGGTCAGCAGATCGATATAGACATCTTCGGCCAGCAGCAGGAAGGGGTTCCAGCCAGCGGCCTCGAGGGCGGCACGGCGCTCGGCGCCAGTGGTCTGTTTGATGGGCTCGACCATCTTGATACGAAACGGTTCGGGTATACGACGCATAAAAGACTCCTCACCGGCGCGGGGCCAGTGTGTTTGAAATCGGGATTGGTAAAGAGGCCGGGGCGATCAGGGTCTTCCGGCTGACAAATTCAAACGGCGGGTGCCGCCAATCAGCGGTGAGGAAAGTCGAAGGTGAGAATGGGATCCCGGGTATACCAGTGGGCGAGCAGGCAAGCTGCCCGGGGCGTAGCTGTCATGATTGGCATCACTCCCCTCCATATCGGTTGTAAACAGTCGGTGGCCAACTATGTCGATGAAACCATGTCCATTGATGGATGCTGCCAACAGGCAGCCTCGCCACGTTAACGGCAGGTTAATTGGCAAACAAGGGGCGCACCGACGGGCTGTGCGCCCGCTCACAAAGTGGGCATCTGCACGGCAAACCGGCAGTGAGGTTGATCCGCTCGCTCCCCCGCTTCGTTATTCTCCCTACCCATACGCCACATCCCCCATCAGCCTGGGCCGGAAGCCATCATGCATCGCAAACCCCATCTACCCGAAAAGATCTGCCCCGTCTGCCAACGCCCCTTCAGCTGGCGGCGCAAGTGGGCGCGCATTTGGGAGGAGGTTCGCTACTGCAGCGAGCGCTGTCGCCACGCTCGTCACCGCTGCCAGCAACCTGAGGAGGATCGAGTCTGATGGAGCTACGCCTTGTTCTCGGCGATCAGCTAAACGCCGGTCACAGCTGGTTTCGCACCCCGGATCCGACGGTCTGCTATCTGATGGCGGAGCTACGGCAGGAGACCGACTACTGCCGCCACCATCGTCAGAAGGTGCTGGCCTTCTTTGCCGCCATGCGCACCTTCGCAGCGGCACTCACCCAAGCGGGCCACCGCGTCTGTTACCTGACCCTTGATGAGAGTGCCCGCTGGCCCGATTTACCAAGCTTGCTGGCAGCTCAGCTCGAAGCACATCAGGCCAACAGCTTTGCCTGGCAGAGCCCGGATGAATGGCGCCTCGCCAGCCAGTTGAAAAGCTGGGCGGCGGGCCTTGCCATCCCTGCCACCGAGGTAGATAGCGAACATTTTCTCACCCCCCGCGATGGCTGGCAGCGCTACCCCCACAGCCGGATGGAGTTCTTCTACCGCGCCCTGCGAAAGCAATATCAGGTGCTGCTCGATGAGCGCGGCCAACCCCTTGGCGGGCGCTGGAACTTCGATGACGAGAACCGCGCCAAGCTGCCGGCGAGCCAGCCGATCCCGGCGCCCCTCACCTTTGCCAACGAGGTGAGCGAGATTGACGCCATGCTGACCCGCCACGGGGTCAACACCATCGGCGAGGCGGATACCAGCAGACTGCCGTGGCCCATCACAAGGCGCCAGAGTCGCGAGCTGCTGGACCATTTTCTGACCCACTGCCTGCCTCACTTTGGCCGCTATCAGGATGCCCTGAGCGAGCGTGGCTGGAGTCTGTTTCACAGCCGCCTGTCGTTTTCCCTCAACAGCAAGATGCTTCATCCGCTTGAGGTGATCCGCGCCGCCGAGGCCCACTGGCAGGCCAATCAGGCCACCATCACGCTGGCGCAGGTGGAGGGTTTTATTCGCCAGATCCTCGGCTGGCGCGAGTTTGTCCGCGCCCTCTACTGGGAAAAGATGCCCGACTACCAGCAGGCCAATTTTCTCGATGCCAACCGGCCGCTGCCCGGTTTCTTCTGGAGCGGCGAAACCAGGATGGCCTGCGTGCGCCACGCCATTCGCCAGTCTCTTGAGCACGGTTACGCCCACCATATCCAGCGACTGATGGTGACCGGCAACTTTGCCCTGCTGGCGGGGATCGATCCTGACGAGGTGGATCAGTGGTATCTCGGTATCTATGTGGATGCCATCGAGTGGGTGGAGCTGCCCAACACCCGCGGCATGAGCCAGTTTGCCGATGGCGGCCTGATGGGCAGCAAGCCCTACGCCAGCAGCGGCGCCTATCTCGAGCGAATGGGCCACTACTGCAAGGGGTGCCACTATCAGGTCAAAGCCCGCCACGGCGATGGGAGCTGCCCCTTCAACAGCCTCTACTGGCACTTTCTCTGGCGCAATCGGGACAAACTGGGCGGCAATCCCCGCCTC
Source organism: Aeromonas aquatilis (assembly GCF_054052405.1). Taxonomy (NCBI): domain Bacteria; kingdom Pseudomonadati; phylum Pseudomonadota; class Gammaproteobacteria; order Aeromonadales; family Aeromonadaceae; genus Aeromonas; species Aeromonas aquatilis. Next base: position 14,268 of record NZ_JBSTYP010000028.1, read on the forward strand.
GCCCTCCCCTATGCCAACTGGGATGGCCAAGCCGCCGAACAGCAGCAGGTCATTCTGGCCACTGCGGAGCAGTACCTGATCAAGCTGGAGCAGTTGTAAGCGGACCATACCCCCTGACACTGCCCTGAAAACAGCGCAGCGATTTACGCTGGCAATCAGGCTCACCATCGCACCAAACACCAGCTTGTGACTGGCAAGCAGACGGAGATCCCAATCCTGCGTAGAGCGGTTGAATATCCTGTGGCGGCTGATTATGGTGGTAGCCACATCAGGAGATCAGTCAAGGAAAGACGATATGGAGATAGTGGTTCTCGGTGGCGGCGTAATTGGGGTAACCAGCGCCTGGTATCTGGCCAAAGCGGGTCACAAGGTGACTCTGCTGGAGCGACAAGGTGGCGTAGCCCTTGAAACCAGCCATGCCAACGCCGGGCAGATATCACCCGGTTATGCGGCCCCCTGGGCGGCTCCCGGCATCCCCCTCAAGGCCGCCAAATGGATGTTGCAAAAGCATGCCCCCTTCACCGTGCGCCCCACCGCCGACCCCTTCCAGCTACGCTGGATGCTCAGAATGCTCGCCAACTGCACCCCGACCGCCTATGCCACCAACAAGGGGCGCATGGTGCGTCTGGCCGAATACAGCCGCGACTGCATGAAGCTGCTGCGCGACGAGCTAAACATCGATTACGAAGGGCACCAGCTCGGCACCCTGCAGCTGTTTCGCAGCCAATCCCAGCTCGATGCCAGCCAGCGCGATATCGAGGTGCTGGAGGAGTATGGCGTCCCCTACCAGTCGCTGGATGCCAGCGGCTGCGAAGCGGCAGAGCCTGCGCTGGCGCGGGTGCGCGGCAAAATCGTCGGCGGCTTGCGTCTGCCCGGCGACGAGACCGGCGACTGCTTCCGCTTCACCAAGGCCCTTGCCCTTGAAGCCGAGAAGCTCGGAGTCAAGTTTGTCTTCAACTGCGACATCGACGAGATTGAGCAAGCCCGCGGCCGCGCCGTGGCGGTGCGGGCGGGCGAGCAGCGCTATCGCGCCGATGCCATCGTCTGCGCGCTGGGCAGTTATGCCACCGGTTTTCTGCGGCCGCTGCTGCGCCCGCTCGGGCTGGAGCTGCCGGTCTATCCGGTCAAGGGCTACTCCCTCACCCTGCCGATGATCAACGCCGAGGCAGCGCCGCGCAGTACCGTGCTCGACGAGACCTACAAGGTGGCCATCACCCGTTTTGACGAGCGGATCCGGGTCGGCGGCATGGCGGAGCTGTCGGGCTACAATCTCGCCCTTAATCCCAGACGCCACGACACGCTGGCGATGGTGGTCGGGGATCTCTTCCCCGAGGGGGGCGATATCAGCCAGGCCGAGTTCTGGACCGGCCTGCGCCCCATGACACCGGACGGCACCCCGCTGGTAGGGCCGAGCCCCATTCCCGGCCTCTGGCTCAATACCGGCCACGGCACCCTGGGCTGGACCATGGCGGCCGGTTCGGGTCAGCTGTTGTGCGATCTCATCAGCGGCAGCGAACCCGCCATCAGCGATGAGGGGCTCACTCTGGCCCGTTACGGCTAAGCGCCCAAGCTGTCGGGCTGTTTCACTCGCCAACTACGCCCAGCAGAGGACGTTCTCAACCGCTTTATTGACAGGCCACCGCCATAAACGGTGGCCTTTTCGTCTGATGTTGACCTTCTCCCTCCCCGTCTGCCTGAGCGGTGCGCTGGCTGCCGGTTAATGCAGCAAACGGCACAGAATATTGCGCAATTCGACTTGCGCAAGCCGTCACAATCCGTAATGTGGATAGACGCATTTTTCGCAGCGCATATTTTTTAAATGGCCTGTAAACCGCTTGTAAACAGGCGTCGCCAGACAAGGGGTTACGGGTGTCACCACGAGTTTCTTTAGCAGCAATCCAGGGTAGGACATTATGAAAAAAGTAGGTTTGGTCGGTTGGCGTGGCATGGTGGGATCGGTTCTGATGAGCCGGATGCAGGAAGAGCAGGATTTCGCCCATATTCAACCCACATTCTTCACCACCTCCCAGGCCGGTGAGGCCGCCCCCAACTTCGGCGTCGATGCCGGTACTCTGCAAGACGCCTTCGATATCGAGGCGCTAGCCAAGCAGGATATCATCATCACCGCCCAGGGCGGCGACTACACCAAGGATGTCTATCCGCGCCTGAAAGCCGCTGGCTGGCAGGGCTACTGGATTGACGCCGCCTCCTCCCTGCGGATGGAGAAAGACGCCGTCATCATTCTGGATCCGGTCAACGGCGACGTGATCGAGCAGGCCCTGAACGATGGCATCAAGACCTTCGTTGGCGGCAACTGCACCGTCAGCCTGATGCTGCTGGCCCTCGGCGGCCTGTTCAAGGCCGATCTGGTGGAATGGGTCAGCGTGGCCACCTATCAGGCCGCCTCCGGTGGCGGTGCCCGCCATATGCGCGAGCTGGTCACCCAGATGGGGATGCTGCGTGACGAAGTGGCGGTCGAGCTGGCAGACCCTGCCTCCGCCATCCTCGACATCGAGCGCAAGATCACCGAGAAGACCCGCTCCGGCACCCTGCCGGTGGACAACTTCGGCGTGCCGCTGGCCGGTGGCCTTATCCCCTGGATTGACACCAAGCTCGACAACGGCCAGAGCCGTGAAGAGTGGAAGGGTCAGGCCGAGACCAACAAGATTTTGGGTATCGAGAACGCCGTCATTCCGGTGGATGGTCTGTGTGTGCGGATCGGCGCCCTGCGCTGCCACAGCCAGGCATTCACCATCAAGCTGAAAAAGGATGTGCCGCTGGCGGAGATCGAAGCCCTGCTGGCTGCCCACAACGACTGGGTGAAAGTGATCCCCAACGATCGCGACATCACCGCCCGCGAGCTGACCCCGGCTGCCGTCACCGGCACCCTCAGCATTCCGGTGGGCCGTCTGCGCAAGCTCAATATGGGCCCTGAGTATCTGGCCGCCTTTACCGTGGGTGACCAGCTGCTGTGGGGCGCCGCCGAGCCGCTGCGCCGCATGCTGCGTATCCTGCTGGCGCGCTAATTCGCCACAGCAGCAGATACAAAAAGGGCGGGGAGTCACACTCCCCGCCCTTTTTCATTGCCAGTTTTCGTGCCCCGTTTAGCGGGTTCACGGCCTTGCGATTACTTGAGCAGGATACGCTGACAGCCGCTGTAGATCTCGGCCCGCCCGGGGCGGCAAAAACCCACCAACGTCAGCCCGGTCTGCTCGGCCCGCTCGACCGCAAGCTCGGTAGCGGCGGAGATAGCCAGCAAGATCTCGACCCCGGCGCTGGCGCACTTTTGCACCATCTCGAAGCTGGCGCGGCTGGTCACCAGAATGGCACCATCACGGCGACCCGTGCGGCACAAGTGCCCCACCAGCTTATCCAGCGCAATATGACGCCCCACATCCTCACGAATGGCGAGAATATTGCCCTCACCATCCAGATGCACCGCCGCATGGGTGGCGCCGGTGCGCTGACCCAATAGCTGGAGCGGGCGCAGCGCGCTCAATACCTTGTCGATATCACCCACCGCCAGCCGCTGGCTGTCGGGCAGAACAGGCTGGGTGCGGATCACCTGCTCAAGACTCTCGCTGCCGCAGATGCCGCAACCGGTGCGACCCGCGAGAGTGCGCCGCTTCTCTTTGAGGCGATGAACGCAGCGATTGGCCAGGGTGATATGCAGTTCAATCCCCTGACAGCCGTCAATCTGCTCGATGTCGTGGATATCGAGCAGGCTGTCGATGATCCCCTCAGATAGCGAAAAACCGATGGCGAAATCCTCCAGATCGGAGGCCGAGCACATCATCACGCTGTGGGCGATGCCGTTGTAGACCAGCGCCACCGGCGTCTCGGAGGGCAGTTCCATCTCGCTGTCGCAGGTCAGTGTATCGGCGCGGTAGTGCACCACCTCGCGGTGGATGGCGCAGCGGGCCAGCTCGTTCTGTTCGCTCAGCCCTCTTTGTTCTCTCTGCTCGCTTCGCGCCTCAAGCTCACTTGCCTCACCCCTCATAAAGCGACCCCGTCAATGATCTCGGGATCTCTGGCCGAAATGCCGAGCCGCTTCATTTTCGAGAGCAAGGTGGTACGCTTCATGCCGAGACGGTTGGCCGCCCCCCGCTCGCCAGCGACGATGCCGTTGCAGTCACGCAGGGCGGCGATGATCGCCTCGCGCTCATCAATCGGCCCCTCCTCGGCAAAGAGCGGCGTGGCGGGCTCGTCATAAACCAGAGTCTCAATCTTGTGGTAGCCCTTGAGCGGCATCAGCTCATCGGGCGAGAGGTTGAGCACATGGCCGCGGGTCATCACCACGGCGCGCTCGATGACGTTCTCCAGCTCGCGGATATTGCCGTACCAGGGCAGCGACACCAGCATCTTCATCGCATCGGCGGGGATCGAGGTGATAGTGCGGCGCATCCGCTTGGCGATCTTCTTGATAAAGAAATTGACCAGCAGCGGAATATCCTCGCGCCGCTCCCGCAGAGGGGGCAGCTCGATGGGAAAGACATTAAGGCGATAGTAGAGGTCGCTTCTGAAACGCTTGTTCTTGACCATGGAGAGCAGATCGCAGTTGGTGGCGGCCACCAGCCGCACATCCACCGCAATGGGGTTGCTGTTACCCACCCGCTCCAGCTCGTGCTCCTGCAATACCCGCAACAGTTTGGGCTGCAAGTCCAGCGGCATATCCCCCACTTCGTCGAGGAACAGGGTGCCCTTGTGGGCCCGCTCGAAACGGCCGATCCGCTGGGTCAGGGCGCCGGTAAAGGCCCCCTTCTCGTGGCCAAAGAGATCGCTCTCGATAAGGCCGGTGGGGATGGCGGCGCAGTTCACCTTCACCATCTCGTGGTCGTGGCGGGCACTCAGGGCGTGAATGGCCTGGGCGATCAGCTCCTTGCCGGTGCCGGTTTCGCCGAGGATCAGCACGGTACTGTCACTCTCGGCCACCAGCCGCACCTTCTCCAGCACACTCTCCATCACCGCGCTCTGATAGATGATGTGGGGGAACTCCCCCTGCATCTGCGGCTCGTTGATGCGAATAGTCTTCTCTTTAGCGCCGTTGGTGTTGGAGATCTCCTGCTGCGCCTGCACGTTGTTCATGGCAATCGCAGTGCGCGCCGCCACCTGCTCCAGCAGGGAGATATCGATATCGGCAAAGAAATCGGCATTGGGGTGCGAGAGGATCAACACCCCCAGCAGGTTGCCCCGATAGCGCAGCGGCAAAATGCAGGAACTCTCGGCATCGGGCGGCAGGATCTGGGAGGTAAACCGGCAACGATTACTGCAGCCGTGGCCATGCTCGCGATAGACGAAAAACGGCTCGCTGTGACCAAGTGCCCCCTGCAGACACTTCTGCTCGAAACAGGAGTGATCGATGATGCCCGGCTCGTCGCACTGCTGCTGATTGACCAGATAGCTCTTGAAGCTGTCGGAAGTAGCGTTGTACTCCGCCAGACACAAGCTGCTGATGCCAAAGTGGTGGTGCAGGATGGCAAACAGACTCTTGGGCAGTTCGGCGATGCGCACCAGTTTGATCACCGCATTGGTTACATCCACCAGAATTTTGCAGCTGTCGCGCTCAAGGCGCAGGGAGTTGGCCTGCTCCAGGGTGCGCTCCTTGTCGAGCACGTTCTCCAGCGCAATGGCGATAATGGCCGCCAGCTGGGTCAGCTTGGCCAGGGTCTCCATGGTGAAGCTGTCGAGCTGGGTGTTGATAAACTCGACCCCGCCCAGATGGCTGCGGGCGGTGGTGATGGGGAGCTGGCAGTAGGAGCGCAGCCCCCCGTAGATCCCTTCGCGATCCAGGGCCGGGCAGCGATTCTCAAAGCGGGCGGCCGCGAGAATGATGGCCTGTTCCGGGGTCTCTTTGGTAGGACGGGGGGAGAGGTGCAGCTCTGCCTTGGGGCAGACCAGATGCTTTGGGCCGGACTGTCCCATGAAATAGAAGATGGCCTCCTCGTCCGCACCCATGTTGAGGATCAGGTTGACCCGGGTCACGCCGCCGAAGCTGGCATCTATCTTGTTGAGTTTGTGGATAAAATCATCGAGCGTCACGGCCGACAGGAGGGATTTGGAGAGCAGGAGGAAACCGTCGTCCCAGATGGGAGAGATCTCGTCCAGGGGGATGGCACTCACATTTAGCATTGCGGCCTCACGTTATATCGATTTAGTCACCAGTCAGGCTGTCCATGCCATCGCATCACGACAAGCACCCGTCACCAAAATAAATAGCCGCAGCCCGTAAAAGCGGCTGCCAATAAGAAAAGCGGTGACGAAAATTGTCGCATGTTGCAATTCCAGAGTTGTTATTAACGAACGACAACAAAAAGTAACATCGTTATCGGGGGATATATTGGAATGGCGACTCATCATAGATGAGCTCAAATTTCATTACAATCCGATTTAATATATCTGATGGCCATATTTAACCGGTTATTTCATCAGTTCTTGATCTCAATTAAGGCGCCCGAAAAGTGGGCCGCCGTCAACTGTCAGATCTGCCTCTCCTCTTCGCTGGCTGCGGGTTTCGAGATGGCGTTTGCTGCCCATTTATCGGCAATTTATGAGGTGATGAACCGGCTGTGGCAGCACTTCAGGCCTCCGAAGATAAAGAGGGCCGACAAGCTCTGGAAGGCCATCAGCAGCCAGCTGGCGTTGTCGGCAAGCTCGGCGGTGACGCTCTGGTGCGTGAGGTAGATCAGCAGGGTGATCACCCCCAGCAGCAGGCCGTTGATCAAGGTGGTGGAGATAAACCCGATCAGCCAGGCACTGGAAATACTCAAGGCGGAAAATACGCTGCCCATGGCGAGCCGTGCTGCCATAAAACAGCCGAAAAAACCGAAGCCGAGCAGAAATATCATCTCGTCGCGCCAAATATAGCAACCTATTCCCAGCAATATCGCCGCCAGATAGGTACCAATATAGAAAATTCCGAATAAGCGACCAATTTCATGTTGCATCATTTATCCCCTGTTTTTGGGTAATAAAAGGGTGCCCGACTCGATAAATCCGAGTCGGGTTCCCTTATTTGTGCAGAACGTCCTTTTTTAGGGCGGGTCAGCCTTTGGCTGCGCTGCGCAATTTCGCCTTGAGCGCGCTGTATTCAGTCTGGACGTACACTTCCGCCGCAGGCTGATCCTCGATGCGCTCGATCTTCACCGCACAGTACTTGTACTCGGGGGTGTAGGAGACCGGATCAAGGTGCTCGATGGTCAGCTCGTTGCAGGCCCCGATCCACCACTGGTAGGTCATATAGACCACGCCGGCGTTGACCCGCTCGTTGTAGTTGGCGCGGGTGATCACCTTGCCGCGTCGTGACGAGATCCAGACCAGCGCCTGATCCTTCACCCCGAGCTTTTTGGCATCGCTCGGATGGATCTGCACATAGCCCGGCTCATCGGCCAGGGTTTGCAGCGCCGAGCAGTTGCCGGTCATGGAGCGGCAGGAGTAGTGACCCACCTCGCGCACGGTGGAGAGCACCAGCGGGTACTCGGCGCAAGGCTGCTCACGTGGCGGCCGCCACTCGGCGGCGAGCAGTTGGCCCTTGCCGCTCGGGGTGGTGAACACATTCCCCTCGAACAGGGTGCTGGTGCCCGGGTGATCCTCGGTCGGGCAAGGCCACTGCACGCTCTTGAGATCGGCCATCTTGTCGTAGCTGACCCCGGTATAGAGCGGGCAGAGCGCACGCATCTCGTCCCAGATCTCTTCGGTGTTGTGGTACTCCATGGGATAACCCATGGCGGTCGCCATCAACGAGAAGATGGCCCAGTCCGGTTTCACGTTCTCGGGGGGCGTCACCGCCTTGTAGAAGCGCTGGAAGCCACGATCCGCCGAGCTGTAGACCCCTTCATGCTCGCCCCAGCTGGTGGCGGGCAGAATGACGTCGGCCATCTCGGCGGTCTGGGTCATGAAGATATCCTGTACGATCACCAGCTCCATCCCCGCCAGGGTACGGCGGAACTGACCCAAGTCAGCTTCGGTCTGGGCCGGATCTTCACCAAAGATGTAGAAGGCCTTGCACTTGCCCTCCTCTACCTTGTGGCCAAGCTCGGTCAGACGATAGCCGGGCTTTTGAGAGAGGGATTCCACGCCCCACGCCTTGGCGAACTTGGCGCTGATGGCGGGATCGGCCACCGACTGATAACCCGGGAACTGGTGAGGCAGCATCCCCATGTCGCAGGTGCCCTGCACGTTGTTCTGACCGCGCACCGGGCCGCAACCGGTGCCACGACGACCGAAGTTACCGGTCAGCAGCGCCAGACCCGCCAGCCCCTTGACCACGTCCACCGCCTGACCGTACTGGGTCACCCCCATGCCCCACAGGATCATGGAAGCAGGCGACTCGGCATAGGTGCGAATGGCGGCGCGGATATCCGCGGCCTTGAGGCCGGTGATCTCCTCCACGTATTCCGGGGTGTACTTGGCCACCGTCGCCTTGAAGGTCTCGAACCCTTCGGTGTAGTTGGCGACAAAGGCCTTGTTGTAGAGCCCTTCATTGATCAACACGTTGGCGAAGGCGTTAACCAGCGCCATATTGGAACCGTTTTTGAGCGGCAGCCACTGATCGGCGATGCGGGCGGTCTCCACCATGCGGGGATCACACACAATCACCTTGGCCCCGTTTGCCTTCGCCTTGAGGATATGGCGAGCGACGATGGGGTGAGAGTCAGCAGCATTGTAACCAAACACCAGCAGGCACTTGGTCTCTTGAATTTCGGGAATGGCGTTGCTCATGGCGCCGTTGCCTACAGTTGTCTCCAGACCGGAGACTGAGGGTGCGTGTCACACCCTCGCGCAGTGGTCGACGTTGTTCGTCCCAATCACCGCACGGGCAAATTTCTGCATCACATAGTTGGCTTCATTGCCCGGGCCACGGGCAGAGCCAGTGGTCATGATGGCGTCCGGGCCATAATTCGCCTTGATGGCAGAGAGACGGCTGCTGGCGAACTCGATCGCTTCATCCCAGGAGACGGCCTCGAGCTTGCCACCGCGCTCGCGGCGGATCATCGGGCTCTTGAGACGGGGGGTCAGCAGGTTGGTGTCGTTCAAAAAATCCCAACCGTAATAGCCCTTGAGGCAGAGCTGCCCCTCGTTGGTCCGGCCGTTGGCGCCTTCGGCCCCCACCACCTTGTCGTTTTCAACCAGCAGGTTGATTTTGCAACCGGTGCCGCAATAGGGGCACATGGTAATGACTTTTTTCATGACTCACACTCTTGTTTGTTAACGGTAAAAGGCTGTTAACGATCAAAGGCCTTTAACGAAAATGGCTGAGCAGGGTGACAGCGCAGAGGCGCACGTCATCCCCATAGCCTTACCCCTGTGCAGAGACCGGCTGGCGCTGGCAGGCCGCCATCGCCTCGGCACTGGCCAGCTGCTTCTGGCGATTCAGTTCGCCAAGGGCTTGCGGCGTGACCAGCCGCAGTGCCTGGGTCGGGCACACCTCGACACAGGCCGGGCCCGCCTCGCGGTGACGGCAGAGATCGCACTTCAAGGCTTGCGCCTTGGTCTGCGGCCGCTTGAACAACGCATCGGCAGCGGGCGCCACCTCTTTCACCACCACCGCCATGGCACCGTAAGGACAGGCCACCACGCAGGATTTGCAGCCGATGCAGCGCTCCTGCAACACCTTGACGCAACCATCCTCGCTGACGATGGCATTGTTCGGGCAGGCCATGGCGCACGGCTTGTCTTCACACTGGCGGCAAAGTACCGGCGTGGTCACCTTGCTGCCCACGATCACCTTCAGGCGCGGCTGGAAATAGCTGTCCTTGGAGACCAGATGTCCATCCTCGATGGCAAGATGCAGGCCGCCCTCCCGCTCAACGGTACCCGTGCAGGACGTTGACTGGTGTGAAACGGCGCAGGCCACCTCACAGGTACGACACCCAATACAAAGACTGGGATCTGCAATCACGAAGCTGTTCATAGAGAGGGATCCTAAATGGTTCGTTACACCGGGCCGCCCGCCGACAGGCAAAGAGGCGGCCAGCCCCCCACAAAGCATTTATCAGACCAAAACGGGCAAAAGGTGCGATAAAAATTCACAATCAACTGAAAATAAAGGAGTAATCAGAAAGAGATGCGTGCTGGATGCCACAACTGACGAGAGTGACGACGGGGTGGGAAGTGTGCTCGACACGACAAAAGTGACGAGCTCGACACCGGCTGACCAGACCCTGCCCCAGCCATATAACGAAGCCGTTCGAAGGAATTTGCAGCAAGGTTCGGCCATCCCAAACCGGGCAAGCGGAGGAACGACATCCGGGGAGAAAAGCCATACCAATGGCCAAAAATGGGCCGCTTATTGACTGATTTGTTGAGCCAGAGCCGGTTTTAGGCCCCTGCCCCTTCAGTTTTCTATCCCTCCGGTTAATATGTGCCAGTTGGCAACCAGCGCAATTGGCTGTCACCTCCATGCTGAAACCGCAAAAAGTGCACAAAATTAACAGCGGCAGACTGCGGTAAAGAAATAAGCCCTGTCGTATTCACAATGTTTACATTCATTGGATAACAAATGGAATTGGTCAAAGCTTCAAAAAATGAACATTGGGAAATAGCTTCCAATTTACTCACTCAGACAGTCGCGAGATGCAACAAGAATGGAGTTCCATTGTGGACATATGAGCAAGTCAATATATTCTCACTGAAAAAATCATACTCTTTCGAAAGCCTCTATCTCTTACAACATGATCGTGATTTTGTAGGTTGTGTATTTATTAGTTTCGATTACGATGTTTTTTGGAAAGATTTTTCCACTCCAGGCAGCTTATTTTTTCACAAATTAGCAATAGGTGATGCACATAACTCAAAAGGATTGGGCACATTAGCCCTTGCTGAAATATTATCACTTGGGAAACATCTGGGATGTACTTGCTTAAGGTGTGATTGCCACGGAGACAGAGTACGTTTAAGAAATTTCTATGAGCAGTTTGGTTTTGAGTTCATTGATAGGCAAGAAATGTTTGGCTTCGATGTTGCTCGCTATCAAATGCCAATAAATTACCAAGGTTAAGTTATGAACATTGAAATTTACAGCGAGTCTCAGGAAGAAATATTCTCCGTACTTGTTAATAATCTCAGACAATTCAACTTTAAGAATATGGGTGAGGAGCGATCCCAACCATTAATGGTGATTATTCGTAATGATAACGACGAGATTGTGGGTGGCATTGCCGGACGAACCATTTATCATCAATTTTTGATCGAGGTGCTTTGGGTACACGATGACAAGCGAGGACAGGGGCTTGGCATTAAATTAATGGTGATTGCTGAACGCGAGGCACAAAAACGGGGATGTATCGCTGCTCAAGTCGATACTCTGTCATTTCAGGCACCCAAATTTTATGAAAAAATGGGATTTAAAATCGTCGGTAAAGTGAGCGGCGTTAAAGATAGTCCTGACCGCTACTTTTTATTGAAGCACTATCATGGAGAGTAGTAATTACTGTAGGGTGCAATAAGCGCAGCGCATTGCACCTCTTGCATATTTAATTATACGGTGCAATTCACTTCGTTCATTACACCCTACGGTTGTTGTGTTTGCGGGTGATGCGTTGCCAGCCCCTTAAGGAAAACGCTAAATTCATGGAGGATTAATGACATCTCGGGAACTACTTGAGCAAGCAGTACATAGCAGTGCTGTTATTCATCAGCCACATGCATTAAAAGCCTATGCATCAGCTCAATTTCTTGCGAAGCACCTTGGACAACCGGAAGCCTTGTGGCAACAAACCGCCAAATTGATTGCCAAGGATGGGTTGCTGGTTTCAACGGTACTTACCGATAGTGTGCAGCCTGTCGCTTTCTCCGATGTGCGCAGACATCGTATTCTGGCGCGTGGTATCTATCCCGCTGCCTATCAGGCTGTTTCACAGTGGCATGCTGAATACGGCTTTCACGATATTTTTGAATTCTATATCGATAAGGCGGCTAGAAAACCTGAGTATTTATCCCATAATGTTACCATTTTTCTTGCGCTCAATGAGATATACAACATCCTTCCTCCCGAGTGGGTGCCTGCATTTTTAAATCGTGTCACGGAGTTTGTCACCGCTACCTTTCCTAATGAAGAAAATAGAGAACGCGGTGAGGTGATCACAACCGGACAGCCGGTAACATTAGAGGATGTATTGCACTTCTGTTTGCAGCAGCCCGGCTTTTTTGGCCATAACCTGATCACTTTGGCCTGGATAGTTCGCTGCAAAACCTCGTTATCTGATGCTCAATATAATACCATGCTGGGCAACCTCAATTTACAAGCCGTCAGTCCCCTTGAAGACCCTGATGATGAACTGGATTTAAATTTGTGGAACTCGTGCGCCACCCATCATGATCCCGGTGGTTTTATTGAACAAATACGAGCGTTGGTTTTTGATAGCTGCTTTAATCTGCATCAAATTACCTTGGCTGACGCCATCTGCTTCTTGCAGCAAAAATACCCTGAGCATACAACCGAATTAATAAAGGTAGCCAAGTATCACACCATAAAATGTGCTGAAATGAGTTCGTAAAAATAACACTGTAGGGTGCAATAAGCGCAGCGCATTGCACCTCTTGCCTCTTTTAATACTTGGTGCAATTCACTTCGTTCATTGCACCCTACGTTTTCCCCTACCAAATAAAGACTCCATCGCTACCCAACGCCCTCCCCTTTGCCATCCTGCCAGCAATTAATTAGTCACTATTTTATCGTCTATTTTTCACTCACTTCGGTAAAAAATAGTGGCCAAACCACTTCCCCAGATAAAACAAACGGTTGCCCGCAGAGCGCATGAATATTTCAATCAACGGCCAATTAATAACCTTACTCAAAAGGACGTTTTGATTATTTATACCTGAGCATGAACCCGCAGAGTGTGTGTCATTATAAGCTTAACGACAGATGAACAGACTGTGTTCCATGACAAGCAGATCACTATTCCGTTAGCGCCCTTTCCCATCGCAATCCATTAATTCTCTCCCGATTAAATATCACGACTCTCTTGGTAGGTCGGGCAGCTGTGCGTTGGCAAACGTGTAAACATCAAACTGACAAGATGAACTCATGAACTGTGATAAACAACAAGCCATGTCCGGCGTCATGCTGGCGGCGATTGGCGTAGTCTATGGCGATATCGGCACCAGCCCGCTCTATACCTTGCGCGAGTGCCTGTCAGGTCAATTCGGGTTCGGCGTCGAGCCGGCCTCCATTCTCGGCTTTCTCTCGCTGATCTTCTGGCTGCTGATCCTGGTGGTGTCGGTCAAGTACCTCTCCTTTGTGATGCGGGCCGACAACGCAGGTGAGGGTGGCATTCTCACCCTGATGTCGCTGGCAACCCGCAACGCCTCCACCCGCTGGACGCCGCTGCTGATCATCCTCGGCCTGATTGGCGGCAGCTTCTTCTATGGCGAGGTGGTGATCACCCCGGCGATGTCGGTGATGTCGGCCATCGAGGGTCTGAGCATTCTCACCCCCGCCCTCGACCCCTATATCGTCACCCTCTCGGTGCTGGTGCTGACCCTGCTGTTTGCCATCCAGAAACATGGCACCGCCATGGTGGGCAGGCTGTTTGCCCCCATCATGCTGATCTGGTTTATGACGCTGGCGGTGCTGGGGCTGCGCGGCATCATCCACAACCCGGAGGTGCTGGGCTCGCTCAACCCCATCTGGGCGGTGCGCTTCTTTATCCAGTACCAGACCACCTCTTTCTTTGCCCTCGGCGCCGTGGTGCTGGCCATCACCGGGGTGGAGGCGCTCTACGCGGATATGGGCCACTTTGGCAAGAATCCAATTCGCCTCGCCTGGTTTATCGTGGTGCTGCCCTCCCTGGTGCTCAACTACTTCGGTCAGGGTGCGCTGCTGCTAAGCAATCCGGCGGCCATTACCAACCCCTTCTTCCTGCTCGCACCGAAATGGGCGCTGGTGCCGCTGCTGCTCTTGGCAACCATGGCGACGGTGATCGCCTCGCAGGCGGTGATCTCCGGGGTCTTTTCGCTGACCCGGCAGGCGGTGCGCCTCGGTTATCTCTCCCCTATTCGCATCGTTCACACCTCAGAGCTGGAGTCCGGCCAGATCTATATTCCGGTCATCAACTGGATGCTCTATCTCTCGGTGGTGATCGTCATCATGAGCTTCGAGCACTCCAGCAATCTGGCGGCGGCCTACGGCATCGCGGTGACCGGCACCATGGTGCTCACCTCCATCCTCTCCTGCTCGGTGGCCAAGAACAGCTGGCACTGGAACAAGTATCTGGTGGCCATCCTGTTTGCCGCGCTGCTCTGTATCGACGTTCCGCTGTTTGCCGCCAACCTCGCCAAGATCTTCTCCGGCGGCTGGCTGCCGCTCACTCTGGGCGCGGTGATGTTCACCGTGATGACCAGCTGGAAGAGCGAGCGTTTCCAGCTTATTCGTCGCCTCAACGAGCACGGCAACTCCCTTGAGCCGATGATTGCCTCGCTGGAAAAGTCCCCGCCGACCCGGGTGGCTGGCACTGCCGTCTATATGTCTCGGGTGGTCAATGTGATCCCCCATGCGCTGCTGCACAACCTCAAGCACAACAAGGTGCTGCACGAGCGGATCATCCTGCTCACCCTGCGGGTGGAAGAGGTGCCCTACGTCCACAATGTGCGCCGGGTCTGCATCGAGCAGCTCTCCCCCACCTTCTGGCGGGTGGTGGCCAGCTACGGCTGGCGCGAGACCCCCAACGTGGAGGAGATCTTCCACCGCTGCAACGCCGAGGGTCTCAGCTGCCGGATGATGGAGACCTCGTTCTTTATGGCCCACGAGTCGCTCATCATGAAAGACCGCCCCTGGTATCTCTATCTGCGCGGCAAGCTCTTTATGCTGCTGCAGCGCAACGCCCTGCGGGCGCCGGATCAGTTCGAGATCCCGCCCAACCGGGTTATCGAACTGGGATCGCAGGTGGATATCTGATGGCGGGTTGATGGCCTCTTGATGGCATAGAAAACGTCAGCAAATAGAGAGGGAGGCATTGGCCTCCCTCTCTTGTTTCCGTTAACCCCGATTACCGCCCCCTCATCCCCAGCCCTTCTCCCGCAAGGGGAGAAGGGAACAAACCACCACGACTATATGCTGCAAACGGTGCAATTCACTTCGTTCTTTGCACCCTGCTCCCCGCATGCTGCCGATATATTTCCGTTCTCGTGCGTCCGATTACGCTTCGCTAATCGACGTTTTAAAACAGCGAGAATCTACACCCACCTGCGCACTATTTAGGAAAGATTCAGCAGCGCATAGAGCGTGATATCTGAGCTAAACCCCGTCTCGAGTAATCCGGTGGCCAACTCCTGTTCGAAGCTGAGGTTGTGCTGGCGGCGAGCGTGATAGCTATAGACCAGTTTGATTACTTTCTCTTCGGTTAGCTCTCCTTGATGCGCCAGCAGACAGAAGTAACTGCGTAGCAAAAACTGATCTGCGACCAGCAGACGATAGGCAGTCTCCATCGATTTCGAACTGTGATAGGGAAAATTGAAGTGGTAGATCTGGTAGAGCAAGTAGTTATCCAGCAGTTGGGGACGCTCGGCCAGAAAGGGGGCGACCTGTTCTCGCCACAGGCGCGGGAAGAAGGCCATCTTCTCTTGGTCATATTCACCATCGAGCAACTTGTAGAGCGTGTCCAGGCACTCTTCAATCATTGCCCTTCCCCTGTGGTTGGTATCGTTGGACTGCAGCAGCAGATGGGTCAGGGTTCTCAGAGCCCACCATTGCACATGGGGCAGTGAGGGAAGGGTGTCGTACATGGCCTGCAGTTGCCCTTTCTCCAGCAGTACAACCAGCTCATCGAGAAACTGCTCGTAAGAAGAGTTACCCTCGTCGTGGTGGATCAACATCCCTATCATCCACAGCCGCATCTCCAGGGAGAGTTCCTGGGTCATTGCAATCTGATAGCTGAGTTGATTGAGCCGCTGAGCCGCATCCGGCACTGCCTGGGAGAGGGAGGCGACCGTCTGCTCCTGGGTTTCGATCAGCATGGCATCAGGATCGAAGAGCAGCTGACGGCAGGCTTCGGGGCAAGAGAGGGTGAGACTCTCTTTTTGTTGATTGAGAAAGGTGACCGTGCTGCGCGGGTACGTCGAGCAGGTATTGCTTAGTGCCAATTCGCCAAGGCTGCGATGAATGGAGCACAACTTGTCGCTGTCGAGAAAAGGGCATACTCCTTGTTCATCGAGCTTCACCCGCCCCCAGTCATCATTACTGCTTTTGGTTTTTTGAAGGCATCCACGGGCCGTGGCGCGGATCCGCTCATCATCGCTAAACCAGTAGAGCCGAAAGGTGGGCTTGTCTATCTGTATCGACCATCCCTGACAGCAATGCTCTTCGCACGCCGGGCCGATACAGTGGAAAGTGCTGCGAAAACGGGGGACAAAGCGAGTCAACATTGGCATGGGGCTTCCTTTTCTTTCCGAGTATTACCCTGTAGCGCAGGGTGAAACAGAGAGCTGCTTTTGGTCAAGATAAATATAGGAATGCATGAATCCATGCAAACGTTCGCTTTTGTGGATTTGCTCTGTCTGTGTGAATCCGGTTGTCTACCCACTCGTTGGGGCGACCTCCAGGAACAGAAGCGCAATCTGCAGCCGATCGGTGGAACCGGGGCGGGTAAAACCCACTTGGCCATCCCCCTGGGACGCAATGCAGTGCGTCGGGGCAAGTGAGTGCGTTGCTGCGATGTGGTGGATCTGGTCAACCAACTGGAGAAAGAGAAGGCTGCTGGCAAAGCCAGGCAGCTTGCCAACCGGCTGGTTGTAGTGGTCAAGTAATACTGGCCACGGTTTTATAAGCAGCCCAGTACTGCCGCTCAGATTCATTGGGGGTTACTCCACCGTTGTAGTGATGAGGGCGAGTCTGGCTGTATCTGGCCGTATCTGGCTGTATATAGAGCTTGTAAATAATTCTGTGTAACTGCCCACTCCAAGCCTACCCATACCACATTTTCGGGGGTGACGAGCCCTCCCGGCGGCGGCGTCACAAGTGACGAACATCACACTTCGACACCGTTCCGCCTTTTCGTCATGGCGCAATTCAAAATTTAAATCCCTTTAAAAACAAAGAACTGAAGCAAATTTTACGCTGATGGTTATTCTGGCCCGTATCTTGCCAACATGCCCCTACTTTCTCCGTTCGCGACACGACAAGGTAGGCTATGAACCGCTTCGTTATCGCTGACCCCAAGCTTTGTATCGGCTGTGGCACCTGTATGGCGGCCTGCAGTGAAGTACACAAGGCGCAAGGTTTGCAGCAAGCCCCCCGTTTAACCGTTATGCGACACGAGCAGGCAACCATGCCGGTTCAGTGCCGTCACTGTGACGATGCCCCCTGCATCAAGGTGTGCCCGGTCGAGGCAATTCGCCAGACCGGCGATTGCGTGCAACTCAATGAGTCGCTCTGCATCGGCTGCAATCTCTGCGCCGTGGCCTGCCCCTTTGGCGCCATCCAGAGCGGCGGCAGCCGTCCGGTGGCCATGGCCAACAGCTACGACACCTATATCCCCTGCTCCATCCGCTCCAGCAACCCCTCTACCTCCGCAGGCCTGCGCTGCTTTGGCGAGGATCTGCTGAGCTGGGAGCCGGGCGTGCGCAGCATCGCGGTCAAGTGTGACCTGTGCGAGTTTCGCGCCGAAGGCCCCGCCTGTGTCGGAGCCTGCCCCTCCCAGGCACTGAAGCTGGTCAATGACGGCGACACCGAACGCGCCGCCCGTATCCGTCGCCAGCAAGCGGCCGACACCAACCCGCAAGGGGCCTCCGCCTTTTCGGCACCCGCCACGGCGCTCCCTGCATTCGATTTATCCACCACAGAGGGAGCCCGCTGATGTTGTCCCCCCTTGTAATGGCTAC
This sequence comes from Aeromonas aquatilis, assembly GCF_054052405.1. Lineage (NCBI taxonomy): Bacteria > Pseudomonadati > Pseudomonadota > Gammaproteobacteria > Aeromonadales > Aeromonadaceae > Aeromonas > Aeromonas aquatilis. The sequence goes on from NZ_JBSTYP010000028.1 coordinate 32,085, forward strand.
GCTCCTGCTCTTTTTGCTGGGCGCTGCCGCCGGTTTGCTCCTGCAAAAGCTGCCCGCACTGGCCAACCGCCTCAACAGTGGCTTTGCCCTGTTGGGGTCGCTCTCGGGTCTGGTCGCCGCCATCCAGACCTTTGCTCATGGCGCACCCGTCGATGGCCAACTCTGGCTGCTGGGTTCGGTTCACCTCGACATGCTCTCCGCGCTGATGCTGCTGGTGATTAGCACCGTCGGGGTCGCCGTCGCCCTCTACTCCTTTGCCTATATCCGCGAATATCAGGGCAAGGGGGATGTGGCCATCGGCGCGCTGATGAACCTCTTCCTGTTCGCCATGGTGGGCATGGTGCTGGCCGACAACGCTCTCGGTTTCTTGCTCTGCTACGAGCTGGTAACCCTCACCACCTACTGGCTGGTCAAGACCAACCCGGAAGCCGCCAAACAGAGCCGTCTCTACTTGGTGATGAACCATATCGGCATGGCGCTGGTGCTGGTCGCCTTCTGGCTGCTCTGCCGCGAATCCGGCTCGCTGGAGTTCGCCGCGCTGCGCGAGCACCATCTGGCGGGCGCCCTGGCATCCCTGGTGTTCCTGCTCAGCTTCTGCGGCTTTGGCCTGCGCGCCGGTTTCGTGCCGCTGCACGGCTGGCTGCCGGTGGCCGAGCCCGTTGCTCCCTCCCATATCTCGGCGCTGATGTCCGGTGTGATGGTGAAGCTGGGTCTCTTTGGCATCTTGCGAGTCAGCATCGATTTTCTCGGCGCCAGCCAGCTCTGGTGGGGCTATGTGGTGCTGATCTTCGGTGCCTGCTCGGCGGTGCTAGGGGTGCTGTTTGCGCTGGCCGAGCATGACCTCAAGCGGCTGCTCGCCTACCACACGGTGGAGAACATCGGCATCATCCTGATGGGGATGGGCATCGGCATGATCGGCATCGCCAATCAGCAACCGGCGCTGGTGGTGCTGGGGCTGCTCGGTGCCCTCTATCACCTGCTCAACCACGCCATCTTCAAGAGCCTGCTCTTTATGGGCACCGGCTCGGTGATGTTCCGCCTGCACACCCGCGACATGGACAAGATGGGTGGCCTCGCCAAGCTGATGCCCTGGACTGCGCTGGCGTTCCTCATCGGTGCCATGGCCATCTCGGCGCTGCCGCCGCTCAACGGCTTTGTCAGCGAGTGGTTTATCTACCAGTCGCTCCTTTCCATGACCAAACTCGGCACCTCTGTGGTCGCGCCGCTCGCGGTAGTGATGCTGGCGGTGACCGGCGCCATGGCGGTGATGTGTTTCGTCAAGGTGTTCGGCATCTGCTTCTGCGGCGCCCCGCGCAGCGAGAAGGCGAGCCACGCCCGCGAAGTGCCGGGCGCCATGGTGGCAGGCACCCTGCTGCTGGCCGCGGTCTGTCTGGTGCTGGGTCTGGGCGCCCCCTGGATTGCCCCCCATATCGCCAGCTATGGCCAAGCCTTGGTTGTCAGCCAGATGAGTGTCGCCACTGGCGCCACCCTGCTGCCACTCGACAGCTCACAAGCGATCCTCTCCCCGCCCGTTATAGCCATCACCTTGCTGGGGCTGTTCCTCAGCCCGCTGCTGGTACTGGCCATCTTCAAGGGGCCCAAGCTCGGTCGTCGTCACGCCGGCACCCCGTGGGCCTGTGGTTACGCCTATGAGGAGCGCATGAGCCTCACCTCCGGCGGTGTCACCCACACCTTGCGCCAACTCTGCGCGCCGCTCTATCGCAAGCAGCCCCAGCTCGATCTGGCCAGCGCCCTGCACGGGGTGAGCGATACCCCCGGCAACACCGGCTGGCCGCTGCTCTCTTTAATAAATGGCATTGTGCTGATGCTCTTTATCCTGATGGCTGTAGGAGTCTGATATGCCTGTTCTTGAAATGCCGAGCTGGGGCATGGTTGCCCTCGCCCTGACCCAGGCCATCGCCATGCTGGCGCTGGCACCGCTCGCCACCGGTTTCAACCGGGTGCTGCGGGCCAAGATGCACTCCCGTCAGGGGCCGGGCCTGCTGCAGGATTACCGGGATATCGCCAAGCTCCTGCGCCGTCAGGAGGTGACCCCCGAGCCTGCCGGCATCATCTTCAACCTGATGCCTGCGTTGCTGATCGCCGCCTTGCTGCTGGTCGCGATGGCGCTGCCGACCCTGACTCACGAGTCTCCCTTCCCCATCGCCGGGGATCTCATCACCGACATCTATCTGTTTGCCATCTTCCGCTTCTTCTTCTCCCTCTCGGGGCTCGACAGCGGCAGCATGTTTGCAGGGATCGGCGCCCGCCGCGAACTGACCCTCGGCATTCTGGTGGAGCCCATTCTGGTGCTCGCCTGCTTCATCATGGCGATGATGGTGGGCAGCTCGGATCTGGGCAATATCAGCAGTTATGTGGCGACCCAGCCGCTGGCCGCGCCCATCGCCACCCTGCTGGCTGGCGCCGCCTGTGCCTTCGCGGTGTTTGTCGAGATGGGCAAGCTGCCCTTTGACTGCGCCGAAGCCGAGCAGGAGCTGCAAGAGGGGCCGCTCACCGAGTATTCCGGTGCGGGCCTGGCCCTGCTCAAGCTCTCCATCGGCCTCAAGCAACTGGTGGTGGTGCAGCTCTTCCTGGTGATTTTCCTGCCCTTTGGCAAGGCGGCCAACTGGAGTCTGCCCGCGCTCATCGGCGCGACGCTGATCCTCGCCTGCAAGCTGCTGGTGGCCTTTTTGCTGGCTGGCATCATCGAAAACGCCATGGCCCGTACCCAGTTCGTGCGCACCCACAAGCTCACCCGCTACGGGTTGGGGCTTGCCCTGCTGGCGCTGCTCGCCTATCTGGTCGGGGTCTGAGCCATGCCCGCCAGCACAGCAACTTTTTCCGATTTCATCATTTGTGAATGCTCATTCCCGAACATTAAAGTGAGAACTGCATGACCATCGCCATTTCGGATCGCATCGGCTGCGACTACATCCAACAGGTGCGAGCACAACTGCCCCACGCCATCGTCGACGAGGAGTGGCAAACCGCCGATCAGGCCACCATTACCGTCAAGCCCACCAGTCTGGTCGAAACCGCCAGCCTGATCTTCCACCAGCTGGGGGGCTGGCTTCCGCTCTCCTTTGCCAATGACGAGCGCAGCCTCAACGGCCACTTCGCCGTCTACCACGTCTTCTCCATGGAGGGCGACACCAAGTGCTGGATCACCGTCAAGGTGCTGGTGGATGCCGATACCCAGGAGTACCCCTCCATCACCCCGACCATTCCGGCGGCGGTGTGGGGCGAGCGGGAGATCCGCGACATGTACGGCCTGCGCGCCATCGGTCTGCCGGATGAACGCCGTCTGGTGCTGCCGGATGACTGGCCGGAGGATATCCATCCGCTACGCAAGGACGCCATGGATTACCGCCAGCGCCCGATGCCCACCACCGACACCGAGACCTACCCCTTCGTCAACGAGCTCGGCAGTGATGCCAACCGCATCGTGCCGGTCGGCCCGCTGCACATCACCTCGGACGAACCGGGCCACTTTCGCCTGTTCGTCGATGGGGAAGACATCATCGATGCCGACTACCGCCTCTTTTATGTCCATCGCGGCATGGAGAAGCTGGCGGAAACCCGGATGGGCTACAACGAAGTGGCCTTCCTGACCGACCGGGTCTGCGGCATCTGCGGCTTTACCCACAGCGTCGCCTACACCACCTCGGTGGAGAACGCCATGGGTATTCCGGTACCGGAGCGGGCCAAGATGATCCGCGCCGTGCTGCTGGAAGTGGAGCGCCTGCACAGCCATATCCTCAACATCGGCCTGTCGAGCCACTTCACCGGTTTCGACACCGGCTTCATGCAGTTCTTCCGGGTGCGGGAGAAATCCATGACCCTGGCCGAGCTGCTGACCGGTGCCCGCAAGACCTACGGCCTCAACCTGATTGGCGGGGTACGCCGCGACATCTTCAAGGAAGATCGCATCAAGGGTGCCCAGCTGGTGCGGGAACTGCGTGATGAGCTCAAACCCCTGATGGCCATGCTGCTGGATACCGCCAACATCTCTTCCCGTCTCATCGGTATCGGCAAGCTCGACCCGCAAATTGCCCGCGATTTCAGTTGCGTCGGCCCCATGGTGCGGGCGAGCGGCTTCAAGCGCGACGTGCGCCGGGTCCACGACTTTGCCGGCTACCGCGAGCTGCCGATGGAGATCCAGACCAAGGCGGGTTGCGACGTGCAATCCCGGGTACTGGTACGCATCCACGAGCTCTACGACTCCCTCGACATGATTGAGTTTGGTCTCGAGCACCTGCCGGAAGGGCCACTGCTCACCGAAGGCTTCACCTACCAGCCGGGCAAGTTTGCGCTGGGCTTTACCGAAGCGCCCCGCGGCGAGAACGTCCACTGGAGCATGACGGGAGATAACCAGAAGCTGTTCCGCTGGCGCTGCCGCGCCGCCACCTACGCCAACTGGCCCGCCCTGCGCTACATGCTGCGCGGCAATACCGTGGCGGATGCGCCGCTCATCATCGGCAGTCTGGATCCCTGCTACTCCTGTACGGACCGGGTCACCCTGGTCGACCCCAAGAAGGGCAAATCCACCGTGGTCTCCTACAAGGAGATCGAGCGCTACGGCATCGATCGCAAGCACTCTCCGCTGAAATAAGGGGTCATCATGATCAAGCTGTTCAAGACCATCCTCAAGGCTGGCACCCCGACCGCCAAGTACCCCTTCGCCCCTTACGAGGTGAACCGGGATTTTCGCGGCAAACCGAAATATCAGGCGGATCAGTGCATCGCCTGCGCCGCCTGCACCAAGGCCTGCCCGGCCAATGCGCTGGTGATGGAAGTGGACATGGAGACCGGCGAGCGCCGCTGGGAGATCTCCATGGCGCGCTGCATCTTCTGCGGCCGCTGCGAGGAGGTCTGCCCGACCCGCGCCATCGCGCTCTCACCCGAGTTCGAGCTGGCGGTGACCAACAAGGCGGACCTCTATGAGGAGGCCCGCTTCGCGCTGGCCCCCTGCACCCTGTGCGGCACCTACTTTGCCCCGAGCAAGCTGGTGGCGCTGGTGGAAGACACCCTCAAGCAGGCGGGCACGCCGCTGGCTCGCGATGCCAAGCCGCTAGCGCCGCCAGAGCGACTGCACCACTGCCCCGACTGCAAACGAAAACAGAGCATGCTGAGCCAGCCTGACTCGGCCCTGATCACACCGATAGCCACACCGATGGCCGCACCGATGACCACACAACAGGAGTGGATGTGATGAGCAAGATCAAAGGCATAGAACCGGTTGTCGGCCATGCCCATACCCGCGCCGTGCCGCTGGCACAGGATCCCGAGATCACCAAACTCAAGAAGACCCTGCTCAAGGACATTCGCCGCTCGGCCTATGTCTACCGGGTCGATTGCGGCGGCTGCAACGCCTGCGAGATCGAAATCTTCGCCACCATCACCCCGCTGTTTGATGCCGAGCGTTTCGGCATCAAGGTGGTCGCCTCTCCCCGCCACGCCGACATCCTGCTCTTTACCGGCGCGGTGACCCGGGCGATGCGGGTGCCGGCCCTGCGCGCCTACGAGGCGGCGCCCGATCCCAAGATCTGCATCGCCTACGGCGCCTGCGGCTGTGACGGCGGCATCTTCCACGACCTCTACTGCGTCTGGGGCGGCACCGACAAGATCGTGCCGGTGGATGTCTATATCCCGGGCTGCCCTCCGACACCGGCGGCCACCATCTACGGCTTTGCCGTGGCGCTCGGCCTGCTTGAGCAGAAACTCAAAGCCACCAGCCACGAGGTGCAACCGGGTGAGCGGGTCGAACTGCGCCACACCGGCATCCCCAATGAAATCCGGGTGATGATCGAGCGCGAAGCGCGCCGCATGGCCGGTTACCGGCAGGGGCGGATCATCGCCGACGAGTTTATGGCCCTGCTCGAAGGGGCGACCCAGCAGGATGTGGATCTGCGCATCCAGAGCTACCTCGATCAGCACGACGATCCGCGTCTGGCGGAGATCGTCAACAACCTCGCAAATGCCTGCCTCAACCGGGCGGCCGGCAAGGGAGAGGCGGTACATGGCTGACGAGGTTTTTTTCTATCGCCTCTCGCGCAAGTTCGTCGACGAGCAGTTCGACGTGCCGGAAGAGGCCAGGGAGGTGATGTACTACAGCCTCGCCATCGGCCATCACCTTGGCATCGTCGATTGCCTGCGAGCAGACCTGGTCTGCTCGCTGACCGGTTATCGCGACTGGGTAGCCAAGCTGCCAGAGGGGAGCGAAGCGCGCCGCAAGATGGAGGGGTTTCTCACCTTTGGCGAGATCACCATCTATCGCGAGCACTGCCATATGCTGGCCTGCGCCTTCGACCGACTGCGCAAAGCCGACAATCTGCTCGATGAGCAGGAGCTGGGCTGGACCAATACCTTTATGGATCAGCTCACCGCCCTCTTTAACGACCCCCATATGTACCTGATGGTAAGGAGCCGCTGATGGGCTGCAATCTCGTGTTGACCGTGGGCAATGCCATGATGGGGGACGACGGTGCCGGCCCCTATCTTGCCGACAAACTGCAAGCCGCCCCCCTGCCCGGTTGGATCCATATCGACGGCGGCATCGCGCCGGAAAATGTGGTCTACAAGGTGCGGGAGCTGCAACCGGAGCGGGTGGTGCTGGTGGATGCCGCCGAGATCGGCGAGAAGGCGGGAACCCTGCAGGTGATCCCCCCCGAGACCATCGCCGAGATGTTTATCTTCTCGACCCACAATATGCCGCTCAATTTCCTGATCGACGAGCTCAAGACCTTTGTCCCCGAGGTGATCTTTGTCGGGGTACAACCGGCCATCGTGGCGTTCTCCTTCCCGATGACCGAGATGGTGAGCGAGGCGATGGATTATCTTTATCAGCATCTTGATGCCGCCAAGGATACCGACTTGTTAATAGAGAAACTGGAGCGGTGGAATATTGCCAACGCCAACCTGTGATTATTTAGCGAGTTGTTAACGACCGTTATTGACCGACGGTTCCGGCAATGTGATCGAGGCCCGATGTTAAATTAAAAACATCGGGCTAATTGTGCTGAACTTGATATAAAACAAGGTTCTTTTATTTTTTCAAAAAATCGCTAACTCTCGATTTTTTATGACAAAAAAGCGTTGCCAGTCACAGAAACTTGCCACAAAATGGCGACCGTTACGGAAGTTGATGGGGTCTGGTGGCCTCCTCGGTCTTCAAAACCGATGTGAGCCGAGAAGGCTTTGGCAGGTTCGATTCCTGCCTCTTCCGCCAAATTTATCTATTGAACAAATACTCTCTCGCTGATTTTTTCAGCCAGGATGTTATTTCCATTGTTTGTTAAATACGTTTGAAGTAATACCTTAAAAAAGGTGCTTACCGCTTGCCAATATAATCCGAAGTCAGGTTATCTCGCTGGCCAAAAATTAATTTATCAGCATCGATGCAGCATTAATTTATACCCGCTCATTGATGCACCCAGTTTGCAGTCATCCGCAAATCGCCAGCAGTACCATAACCCGTCAGCTCGGTCTCTCTATCGACAAACCGGTGCACATCCCGAACCCACGCACTGCACTGGTAATCCCATGCCGAACTCGTCTCACGCGCCAGCAATCCCCCACCGCCAGCCCGCATCAGGTACGGCTGCCGACGATTCACTGCCAGATTCACTGCAACAGCCCAGCCAGCAACCAACGCGCCGTCTGCCCCAAGTGGAACAGCTGCTGCAGCAACCCTTTCTCGCCGGGTTTATCGAGGCGCTGAGCCGCCCGCTGGTGACCCAGGCGGTGCGCGATACCCTGAGCGAGCTACGCCAGAGCGAAGATTTTCGCCAGCATGGCGTCGCCCCCGAGCAGATCGAGGCGCTGATTGCCAAACGCTGCCAACAGCAGTTGCGCCAGCGCCAGACCCGGGTGATCAACGCCACCGGCACCCTGGTGCACACCAATCTGGGGCGCTCACCATTAAGTCACGAGCTGTGGGACGAGGTGCGTGACCTCAACACCGGCTACAACAATCTGGAGCTGGATCTTGCCACCGGCAAGCGCGGCGGGCGCAAGGGGCTGATCGCTCCCCTGCTCCGTTGCCTCACCCAGGCCGAAGATTCACTGGTGGTCAACAACAACGCCGCCTCCCTCTTCTTGCTGCTGCAAGAGGTGGCCAAGGGGCGTGAGGTGATCGTCTCGCGCGGTGAGCAGATCCAGATTGGCGGCGGCTTTCGCATCCCCGATATTCTGGCCCTCTCCGGCGCCAAACTGGTGGAGGTGGGCACCACCAATATCACTACCGCCAAGGATTACCTCGATGCCATCACCGATCAGACCGCGCTGGTGCTAATGGTGCACAAATCCAATTTCGCCATTCGCGGCTTTACCGAATCCCCCGATATCGGCGAGGTGGCCCGCGCCCTGCCCGAACACGTGGTGCTGGCGGTGGATCAGGGCTCTGGCTTGACCACCGAGGAGTTTGCGCCGAACGAAACCTCGGTGCGCCAATACATCAAGGCGGGGGCAGATCTGGTCTGCTACTCCGGCGACAAGCTGCTGGGGGGCCCGCAATCGGGCATCATCAGCGGCCGCAGCGATCTCATCAAGCGGCTGGAAAAACACCCCATGATGCGCACCTTCCGCCCGAGCCGCATCGTCTACTCCCTGCTGGAACGGCTGCTCATCCACAAGCTCAACAAATCCTCCATCGGCGAGGGCATCGCCCAACGCACCTTAAGCAACCCGGCTGCCATGCAGGCGAGAGTCGATCAGCTGATGGCCGCCCTGCCCGGCTGCTTTGTGCCGGTCCCCGCCCAGCTGGTGGTCGGTGGCGGCACCTTGCCGGACGAGTTCTACCCGGCCCCTGCGCTGGAATGCACCGACCCGCGCCCGGCCCAGCAGCTGCTCGATGATTTGCGCGAACTGCCGGTGCCGGTGATTGCCACCGTGCGCCAGCAGAAGGTGCTGCTCAATATGGCCACCCTGCTGCCGACCGAGATGGATCTGTTGATCGCCCAGCTTGACGAGCTGCTGCTACCTGCCTCGATCAATGCAACAGAGGAGTCCTGATCCCATGACCCCCTATCGCGCCGTTATCGGTCTTGCCGGCCACGTGGATCACGGTAAGACCTTGCTGATCAAAACCCTCACCGGCATCACCACAGCCCGCACCCATGAGCAGGCCATCGGCATGACCCAAGATCTCGGCTTTGCCCACTTCGACGACGGTCAGGGCAACACCATAGGCGTCATCGACGTGCCCGGCCACGAGCGCTATATCCGCAACATGGTGGCGGGGCTCTGGAGTCTGGATCTGGTGCTGCTGGTGATTGCCGCCGACGAGGGGTGGATGCCGATGACCGGCGATCACCTGCGCCTGCTCAAGGCGATGGGGGTACCGCGTCTGCTGGTCTGCATCAACAAGTGCGATCTGGTCAGCCCCGACGAGCTTTTGCTGTTGGAAGAGAGCCTGCTGGAGCGGGTGATGGATGAGAGCGGCATGGTGCCCGACATCCTCAGCGTCAGCGCCAAGACCGGTGAGAATATGGCCGCCCTGCACGCCGCCATCGTGCACCAGCTTGCCGATCTGCCAGCCTCACAAGCGGCTCGCGAACAGTGCGCCCCACGACTGTATGTCGACAGAGTCTTTACCGCCAATGGCACCGGTACCGTGCTCACCGGCACATTGCAACAGGGCTGCCTCAAGGTGGGGGACAAGCTGCGCCTCTACCCCGCCGATCGGGAAGTGCAGGTGCGCTCCCTGCAGGCCTATCACCAGAGCGTCGAGGAGATCGGCGCCGTCTGCCGGGTAGCGGTGGGCCTTAAAAAAGTGCCTCACAAGGAGGTGGCCCGCGGCCACTGCCTTACCAGCACTGTCGGCCAGTGCGAGGCGGCAACCCACCTTATAGTACGCCTCAACGCCGAGAGCCTGAGTAGCAAGACACTGCGCACGCAGGAGGTCGAGGTGGCCCTCGGCAGCTGGCATGGCCGGGCTCGTTTCGTCCCCATCAAGGATACCCGACTGGCGCGGCTGATCTTTACCAGCCCCATCCCCTGCTTCTTTGGCCAGCCGCTCGCCATCATTCGCCACGGCAGCAGCGAACTGCTGCACGGCGCCCGCATCGTCTGGTGCGGCGACATCCATCCCGCCAGACGCAAGGCGCTGCACACCCTGCTGGGCGAGTTGCCTGATGACTTGGAGCACTACAACCCGGCCACCCTGCAGCTGGGGCTCAATGGCTATGTGCTGGCCAGCCGCTTTGACCAGCGGCCCGAGCAGGTCTGCCCTCTCGGTGACTGGCTGCTGGACAACCACTGGCTGGCCCAAAGCCGCGATCAACTGCTCACCACCCTGGCCAGCGAACCGCTCAGTGCCGCCGAGCTGGCAACCCGCTTTGGCATCGCCCTGCCGGTCACTCAGGCCCTGCTCCAGCAGCTCAAGAGCGAGCAGCTAATTCGCTTGCACCATGACAAGTGGCAACCGGGCAGCGGCGAGTCGGAAGACGATCTGGGAGAAGAGGCGCAGCTGGTACTCAAGGTGGTGCGAGATCAAGGCAAGGAGGGTTACGAGCCCGGTAAACTGGGCCCCGGCGGCGTGGAGCTGGATCCCTTTATCACCCGCAAGCTGCCCGCGGCCCTGCAGCAGGGCTTGCAGCAAAAAGGCGCGTTGCAAAAGCAGCTGCGCAATCTGGCACGACTCAAGTATCTGGTGCAGCTCGATGGCCCCATCTACTACGACGCCGCCCTTTACAACCAGATGGTTGCCGCCGTGCTGGCGGGCCAGCAGGTGGGAGATCTGATCGACATGGCATCCCTCAAGGAGATCACCGGTTTGTCGCGCAAATACGCCATTCCATTCTGCCTGCGCATGGAGATGGATGGCTGGGTACGGCGCGAGGAGAACGAGCGCCGGGTGCTGCGCTTGCCGCAGACTCAAGATGATATGGAGCCGGCATGAGCGCCACCATCGCCCCCTCTGGCTCTGCCAATCCTGTGACCAACCGGCTGCGCCGCGAATTTCATATCGACGGCATCGTACAGGGGGTGGGCTTTCGCCCCTTCGTCTATGGGCTGGCGCTGCGCCACGGCCTTATCGGCTATGTGTTGAACGATGCCAACGGCGTCACCATCGGCGCCGAAGGATCGCCTGATCAGCTCGCCACCTTTGCCCGCGAACTACGGGAACTTGCGCCGCCACTGAGCCGTATCGATCACTTCAACGAGCGGGAACTGCCCCTCGCTGATGATCCCGACTTCGATGGCCAATTTCATGGCCAGTTTCGAATTAAAGCGAGCCAGCAGCAGAGCGCGGCCACAGTCGCCATCTCGCCGGATCAGGGGATGTGCGAGGCGTGCGCCCGGGATGTGGCTAATCCGGCGGATCGCCACCATCACTACCCCTTTACCAACTGCACCCACTGCGGCCCGCGCTACACCATCATCCGCCGCCTCCCCTACGACCGCCCCCATACCGCCATGGCGAGCTTTGCCATGTGCCCGCGCTGTGCGGCGGCCTATGAAAACCCGCTGGATAGACGCTACCACGCCCAGCCGGTGAGCTGCCCCGAGTGCGGGCCCCATCTCAGCTGGCGAAATGGCCGTGGCGATGCACTGGCCGAGCGCGAGGATGCCCTGCGGGCCGCTGCAAGCGCCCTGCAGGCGGGAGCGCTGATTGCGGTCAAGGGGATGGGGGGTTATCACCTGATGTGTGATGCCCGCAATGAACAGAGTGTTGCCAGATTACGAATGCTCAAACGGCGCGCGCGCAAACCGCTGGCGGTGATGATGGGCTCCCTTGCCGAGGCCAAATTGCATGTCACCGGCAGCGAAGACGAGTGGAAGCTGCTCGCCTCTCAGGCCAGACCCATCACCTTGCTGCGCAAACGCAAAAACGATGATCGGCCGTCAGAATCCAAACTGACAACCGCGCCGCTGGCCGAGGGGATCGCCCCCGGCATCCCCTACCTTGGCGTCATGCTCCCCTATACCCCGCTCCATCAGCTGTTGCTGGATGCCTGCGCCATGCCGCTGGTGGCCACCAGCGCCAATGGTCGTGGCAGCCCAATCCTTATCGAGTGCGAGGCGGTGGTCAGGGAACTCGGCAGCGAGATTGACGGCATCCTGGATCACAACCGCCCCATCCTGCACCCGTGCGACGACAGTCTGCTGCAGTGGGCAGGCGGGCGACGCCAGACGTTGCGGCTGGCCCGGGGCTATGCCCCCTGCACTCCCAGCCTGCAAGAGGCGGTCAGGGTGCCGCTGTTGGCGGTCGGGGCGCAGCAGAAGAACCAGCTGGCGCTCGCCTTCGGCCGCCAGCGCATCTACAGCCCCTATATCGGCGATCTGCACAGCCTGCCGATGCAGGAGCACTTCGAGCAGACCCTGGCGACCTTTCGCGATCTCTACGCTCTCAAGCCGGAGCTGCTGGTCTCGGATCGCCACCCCGGCTACCTCAGCCATCAGTGGGCCAAAAGCTATTGCCGCGATCAGAATGCCACCCATCTCGAGGTGCAGCACCATCACGCCCACCTGCTGGCAGTAATGGCCGAGCACGACATCACGGGCCCGGTGCTGGGGGTTGCCTTCGATGGCACCGGCCTTGGCGATGACGGCACCCTCTGGGGTGGCGAGCTGCTGATCGCAGACATTCAGGGCTTTACGCGCGTTGCCCACCTCACCCCCTTCAAGCTGATCGGCGGCGAAGCGGCGATCAGCGAACCGGTACGCCAGCTGCTGGGACTGCTGTTTGAATCGCACACTCCTGAGGAGATCAGCGCCCTCGATATTCCGTTGATCAACAATCAGTCCCTTGAGCGGATCAGCAACCTGCACCAGCTCTGGCGCCTTGGCCGCAACGCCCCTTACACCAGCTCCATCGGTCGGCTGTTCGATGCGGTGGCGGCGCTGTTGGGGGTGATCGATACCCCCGATTACGAAGGCGAGGCCGGACTCCTGCTGGAGGCAGCTGCCTTGCAGTTGGCCCCCGATGAACAGCCCTTCCCCCTCGCCTTTGATCTCAGCCAATCAACAGAGGGGCCACTGCAGATCCAGTGGGCCGAGCTGATCCATACCCTTGTCAGCGAGCAGCGCCAAGGCACCTCCACCGCCAGCCTGGCCGCCGGTTTTATCCGCGCCATCAGCAATCTGGTCATCGCCCTGGCCGAGCGCTTCCCCGGCTATCCGGTGGCGCTCGGGGGCGGCGTCTTTCAAAACCGGGTGCTGATGGACCAGCTGGTGCCCGCTCTCGAAGCGGCCGGCCGGCAGGTATTGACCAGCGAAACCCTGCCACTCAATGACGGTGGCATCGCCGCCGGTCAGCTCTGGTTTGCCATCCACCATCTTGCCACGCACCAGCCTGCCACAGCAGGTTGTGCCACCTTGTCGGAGTCCTGAAATCCATGTGTCTATCCATCCCCTCTCAGGTGGTGCAACTGCACCCCGAAGATAACTGCGTCACCGTCGATACCCTGGGGGTGCAGCGGCGCGTCAGCTGCATGCTGCTCGAAGAGCCTCTCAACATTGGCGACTATGTGCTGCTCCATATCGGCTTTGTGATGAGCAAGATTGACGAAGAGGAGGCGCAGGCCAGCCTCGAGAGCTTCCGCCAGATGGTGGCCCTGATGCCCAAACAGGATATTTTGCCATGCTGACCTTGAATGACCTGTTTCAGGGCTTTCGTCAGCCCGACGTCATCCGCGCCCTCGCAACCCAGATCACCGAACTGGCCAAAGATCTGCCCGAACCGCTGCGGGTGATGGAGGTGTGCGGCGGCCATACCCACACCATCATGAAGTACGGCCTGCACCAACTGCTGCCGGCCAGCATCGAGTTTGTCCACGGCCCCGGCTGCCCGGTCTGCATCATGCCCAAAGAGCGCATCGATCAGGCCATCGAGCTGGCTAGCCAGCCCAGCGTCATTCTGGTCACCCTAGGGGACATGATCCGGGTGCCGGGCTCCAAGGGCACGCTGGCCCAGCAGCGCGCCAAGGGGAGCGATATCCGCCCGGTCTATGACCCCCTCGATGCCCTGCGCATCGCCAAAGAGAACCCAGAAAAAACCGTGGTCTTCTTCGCCATCGGTTTCGAGACCTCCACCCCGATGACGGCGGCACTACTGGCTGCCGCTGAAGCGGAGGGGGTAGAGAACCTGCTGTTTCATATCAACCATGTGCTGGTGCCCCCCGCCATTCATGCGGTGATGGCCGACGGGGTGGCCAAGGTGAACGCCTTTATCGGCCCCTCTCACGTCAGCGTCATCACCGGTGCCGATATCTACCTGCCCATCGTCGATCGTTATCAGGTGCCCGTGGTGGTGAGCGGTTTCGAGCCGGTGGATGTGATGGAGGCGCTCTTGATGATGGTGCGCCAGAAGGTGGAGGGTCGCTACGCGCTGGAGGTGCAGTACAGCCGCGCCGTCACCGCCAGTGGCAATAAAGCCGCCCAGCGGCTAGTCGAGCGCTTTTTCGAGACCCGCGAGCACTTTCGCTGGCGAGGTCTCGGGGATATCAACGCCTCCGCCCTGCGCCTGCGCGATGCCTTTGCCAAGCGCGATGCGGAGCGTCACTTCGCGCTCAATCAGACCCCCATCGATGACCACAAGGCGTGCCAGTGCGCCGATATCCTGCGTGGCTTGGCCAAACCGAACCAGTGCAAAGTTTTTGGCCGGGGCTGCACCCCGACCCAGCCCATGGGCAGCTGCATGGTCAGCTCCGAAGGGGCCTGCAATGCCTACTACCGATATATGGGGATCCAGGAACAATGAGAGAAATCCAGTTAAGCCACGGTGGTCGGGTGATGAGGAGAGATGAACCAGCCCGTTTCTGCAATCTTGTGGAGAACCAGACCCGATGAGAGAAATCCAACTTAGCCACGGCGGCGGCGGCGTCGAGATGAATCAGCTGATCAACCAGCTCTTCTTTCGCCACTTTGGTAACGAGATCCTGCTGCGCGGTGAAGATGCCGCCCTGTTGCCGGTAGAGGGCCCCGTCGCCTTTACCACCGACAGCTTTACCGTCTCGCCGCTCTTCTTCGAGGGGGGTGATATCGGCAAGCTGGCCATCGCCGGCACGGTCAACGATCTCGCAATGATGGGGGCCAAGCCCGAGTATCTGAGCTGCAGCTTTATCATCGAGGAGGGGTTCCCCTACGCCGATCTGGCCCGCATCGTCGAGTCGATGGCCGCGGAGCTTGCCAACAGCGGTGCCCGTATCGTCTGCGGCGACACCAAGGTGGTGCCCAAGGGAGCCGCCGACAAGATCTTTATCAACACCAGCGGGGTCGGCACCTTCCCGCTGCCTGAGCAGAGCCGGGGCATCTCGGTGCGCAACCTCAAAGCCGGTGACGCCATTCTGGTGTCGCGGGATATCGGCAGCCACGGCGCCTGCATCCTGATGGCCCGCGACGCCCTGCAACTGGGATCGGATCTCAAGAGCGACTGCACCACCCTCTGGCCGCAGGTAGAAGCGCTGCTGCAGGCGGGACTTACCCCTCACGCCTTGCGCGATGCCACCCGCGGTGGCCTTGCCGCCGTGCTGAATGAATGGAGCACCGCCTCCCAAGTGGCCATCGAGCTGGAGGAGTCCGCCATTCCGGTGTGCGATCCGGTGCGCGGCCTGTGCGAGCTCTACGGCTTCGAGCCCCATGATCTCGCCAACGAGGGGACCATGGTGCTGGCCCTGCCTGCCGAGCAGGCGCAGGACGCACTGGGCATCTTGCGGCAATTCAACCCCGCCGCCAGTCAGATCGGGGGAGTGACTAAGAGCGATCGCCACAAGGTGATCCTCAATAACCCCTGGGGCAGCCGCCGTTATCTGGAGCTGCCGCAGGGAGAACTGCTGCCGCGGATCTGTTGATCGGCCATGCCGTTCAGCCCATTACAGGGGGGGGTCACTCCTCCCAATATCGGTTAAGGAGCCACCATGCACGAAATGTCTCTGGCCATGGCCGCCATCGATCTGGCGGCCGAGCAGGCCACCCAGCGGGGCTTTAACAAGGTGACCGCCCTCTGGCTCGAGGTCGGCAGCTTCTCCTGCGTCGACCCGGACACCATTGCCTTCTGTTTCGAGGCCGCCGCCAAGGGCACCGCCGTCGAGGGGGCCCAACTTCACTTTCAACACCAGGCGGCAGAAGCCTGGTGTTACGACTGCAACCAGACGGTCACCCTCACCGAGCGCGGGCAGGCCTGCCCCGAGTGTGGCGGATACAAATTACGAGTCGCGCAGGGTGATAGCCTGCGCATCACCGACATCGAGGTAAGTTGATATGTGTAGCGTATGCGGATGCGGCCAGGCACGGATCGCCAGCCATGAGCACGATCATGAGCATCATCACGAACATGAACATCACCATGAACATGGTCATGAGCACGACCATCATGCTCATGACGCCCATCACCATCATGACCACGAGCAGAGCGCACCGCGCACCCTGATCATTCACCACCACTATCACCATCAGGGGGATGTCCATCACCACTACCACGGGGTGCAGGCTCCCATAAGCCATGAGGGTCATGATCAGCCGCATGAGCACCACCATGATCACCCCCACGACCATCATCATGATCATCCCCACTCTCATGACCACGGCCATTCCCACGCGCATCCCCATGATCACAGCCATGACCATGACCATGACCATGACCATGACCATCAGCAGGGTGATCTGCACTATGGCAAAGGGGAAGCGGGATTGTCGGTACCCGGCATGGGGCAGCGCCAGCTGATTGCCATCGAGATGGATGTGCTGGCCAAGAACAATGCGCTGGCCGCCCACAACCGCGAACACTTCGACGAGGCAGCCCAGCTGGTGCTCAATCTCGTCTCTAGCCCGGGTTCAGGCAAAACCACTTTGCTGTGCGAAACCTTGCGCCAACTGGCCGACAAACGCCCCTGCGCGGTGATCGAGGGGGATCAGCAGACCAGCGCCGATGCGGATCGCATCCGTGCCACCGGCGTGCCTGCCGTGCAGATCAACACCGGCAAGGGCTGCCATCTGGATGCCAAAATGGTCCACGACGCCTGCCACCAGCTGCCTGCCAATGAAGGGGGCATCCTCTTTATCGAGAACGTGGGCAATCTGGTCTGCCCCGCCAGCTTCGATCTCGGCGAGAAGTACAAGGTGGCGATCCTCTCCGTCACCGAGGGGGAAGAGAAGCCGCTGAAATACCCGGACATGTTTGCCGCCGCCCAGCTGATGGTGATCAACAAGATCGATCTGCTGCCCTACGTCAGCTTTGACGTGGCCCGCTGCATCGAGAACGCCAAACGGGTCAACCCCTATATCCAGGTGATCCAGGTCAGCGCCACCACAGGCGAAGGGATGGATGCCTGGCTCAACTGGCTGGCCAGTGCCTGAACCGGTTAAACGCCGCTGATAGCAATAGGTAAAAAGAGAGGGAGGCTGATGCCTCCCTCTCTTTTATCTGTGGACCTTGTCGGCCGTGCTATCTGTCCAGAATGGCCGGCATATCATACTCGCCCCCCTCACCCTGGCCCTCTCCCCAGGGAGAGGGAACCGGTTTGTGGATGCTCGCGAGATGCTCGAAATATTTGCCCCCCAGAGAGTCTGCGACCATAACAACCCGCCCTGCTTCCCAAACCCTGAGCGTGGTGAGATGGCACCTTCAACTCCCTTCTCCCCTTGCGGGAGAAGGGTTGGGGATGAGGGGGAAGCCAATCCTCAGGCCACGCTACGGGCCATCGCCTCCTGCTCCGCAGGCACCTCACCAAAGCGCAGCACCCGATGGCAGACTTGGCGCAGCAGCGCCTGCTGGTGGCTGAATATCACCATGCCAAGCCCACGCTGCTCACACTCAATCATCAGCTCCCGCCAGAGCTGGCGCTGAATTTGCGGATCCAGCTGGGCGGTCACCTCGTCGGCAATCAGCAGACGAGTGCGAGGATCGAGGGCGCGCAGCAGCGCGATGCGGGCCAGCTCACCGCCGGAGAGCTGGCCGGGTTTACGACCAA
Source organism: Aeromonas aquatilis (assembly GCF_054052405.1). Taxonomy (NCBI): domain Bacteria; kingdom Pseudomonadati; phylum Pseudomonadota; class Gammaproteobacteria; order Aeromonadales; family Aeromonadaceae; genus Aeromonas; species Aeromonas aquatilis. The sequence goes on from NZ_JBSTYP010000028.1 coordinate 49,997, forward strand.
GCCATTCAGGCTTGACCATAAAGCGGGCCAGCATGGCCTCATCGGGGCGCCACACATCCCACATCGCCTGCCCGGTGGTGCGATAGGGATTGAAGGTGAGCTCCGGGTGCTGGGGCACCAGCTGGATGGGGTTATAGCCTTTTACCTGTTCAGGCACTGGCTGTCCATCCAGCAGGATCTGCCCGCCGGCCCCAACCGGTTGCCAACTCGCCAATACCCGCCCCAGCGTGGTCTTGCCATGGCCGCTCGGTGCGGAGATGCCGAGCCGCTCGCCCGCTTTCACCGTCAGCGATAACCCCTGCCAGAGGGGACGTTCCCCCTGGGCGATAGTGAGATTTCGTACTTCAAACATCAGGAAACCTCCGGCACAGAGAAGAGCGCATTGAACTCCGGCAGCGCCTGCCACTGAATGTCTGCCGCGCAGCACACGGCTAGTCTCAGAGATACCCACATCAGGAAACCTCCGGTACAGAGAAGAGCGCGTTGAATTCCGGCAGCGCCTGCCAGTGGGCACGGAGCATCTCGCTCCCCTGCCCCTGGCGCAGATGGTGGCTGCTCAAGGTGTCACTTACTTGGCCCTGATGCAGGGCCACGATGCGATCGGCAAAGCGGGCCGCCAGCGCCAGATCGTGGGTCACCCAGAGGATACCGCTGCCCTGATTGGCCAATTCACGCAACTGACCGAGCAGCAGGCAAGCCAGCCCCTCGTCGAGCCAGGCGGTGATCTCGTCTGCCAGAATGTAACGAGCACCGCCAAGGGCCGCGGTGCAGGCCAGAATGCGCTTGGCCATGCCGCCGGAGAGCTGGCGCGGGAATCTGTCCAGGGTGGTCGCGGGCAACTGGTAGCGCAGCAGCTGCTCGCCGAGCCGCTCGCGAGAACCGTTCTGGCCGCAGAGGCGTGCCGCACGTCCCAGCTGACGCTCCACCGTCAGCAATGGATTGAGGGCGCTGACCCCCTGCGGCACATAGCAGAGGGTGTGGCCGCGCAGACGGGCCCGGCTGGCATCGCACAGAGATGTGCCATCAAGAGAGATGCTGCCGCGCATCCGCAGATTGTCCGGCAACAGAGTCAGGGCGCTTTGTAACAGCAGGCTCTTGCCCTCGCCGCTTCCCCCCACCAGTGCCACTATCTCCCCCGGCGCCAGTTGCAGGCTGATATCGGTCAGCAAAGGCTGCCAGCTGCGCCGCCCCAGCCAGGAGTAGTGGGCCGCCTCGATGGTCACCTGATCAAAACTCAGCATGGTTCACTCCTGTGCCACAACAGTTGTTGCAAGGCGCGGGTAGCCTGATCAAACAGCAACACCAGCAGCAGCAACATCAGCCCCGGGAAGAGGGCCAGCCACCAGCCGCCACCGGCCAGATAACGCAGGGCATCGGCCAGCAGCAGGCCCAGCGAGGCCTCGTGGGCCGCCAGCCCAAAGCCGAGAAAGCTCAAGGCGGCGCTGTGCAGCACCGCATGGGGAAACATCAGCAAGGTGCCGATAAACCACTGGGGCAACAGCCCCGGCAGCAGGTGGGTGCGCCAGCGACGTAGCGCCCCCATCCCCTGACAGCGGGCCAGCACCACGTAGTCGCTGCAGGCGATCCGCCGCGCCTCGGCGCAGAGAATGAGCGCCAGCTTGGGCCAGTGGGTCAGCGCCACCGCCAGGATCACCCCGCGCATACCGCCCCCCACGGTAAAACAGATCAGGATCAGCAGCAGCATATGGGGCAGCGCCAGCATGGCATCGATCACCAGCCGCACCGCCACATCGCATCTGGGATGGATGAGCGACACGCTTGCCGCCACCATGGCCAGCAGGCCACTGCAGAGCGCCGTACTGATGCCGAGTTCCAGACTGGTGAGGGTACCCTGAAAGGCGCGCAACCAGAGATCCCGCCCCATCTGATCGGTGCCGAACCAGTGGGTCAGCGAGGGAGGCTGCTGGCGCGCCAGCAGATCCATAGGCACATCCTGAGCCGACAAGCTCCAGCCGTAAGTGGTCAGCAGCGCCAATCCGAGCAGGGCAAAAACCAGCCGCAGTATGGAGGGAAACGGATTAAACAGCATGCTCGCCCTCCCAACCCCGATTGATGCGGGCCAGAAGCAAACTGGCCACCGTGTTGCCAATAAAGACCAACAGGGTGCAGAAGAGCACTATGCCCATCAGCAAGGGGATATCCCCCCTAAGCCCCGCATCCACGGTGGCCTGGCCGAGCCCCGGATAGGAGAACACTTTCTCCGCCAACAGGGATCCGCCAATCAGCTCACCAAGGGAGGCAAACTGCAGGCAGAGCGCCGGAGTCAGGGCGTGGCGCAGCACGTGAAAACGCAGCATGGGCCAGCCGCCATCCCCCTGAGCGCGGGCGTAGCGGATAAAGTCGCTCTCCAGCACCTCTGCCACCCGCCCCCGGGTATGCAGGGCAATGTTGCCTACCCCGAGCAGCGCCAGGGTGGTGACCGGCAGCAACAGATGGCGCGCTCGCAATGCCCAATCCGCTTCCTCGGCAGCGAGCCCCGGCGTCCAGGCGCAGCAGACTGGCAGTAGCGGCCAGTGCACCGCAAACAGGGCGAGCAGCAACAGGCCGACCCAGAAGGTGGGCAAGGAGGCGAGCAGGTAGGCAAAACGGCAAATAAGGCGATCGGGCCAGCGGTTGAGATAGCGACCGGCGCAGAGGCCCAGCAAAATCCCGAAAAAGCCGGAGAGCAGCCAGGCCCCCGCCAGCAGCAGGAAAGAGGCGGCAAAGCGCTGGCCTATGACCTCACCCACAGGCGCGTTGTAGAGCATGGAGTAACCGAGATCCCCCTGCAGCACCTGGCTGAACCAGTGCCAGTAACGCAGCCACAGCGGCTGATCCAGCCCCCAGCGGGCGGCGATACGGGCGTACTGTTCCGGCGGCACATGGAGCAGATCGTTGCCGATATAGGCCTTGATGGGGTCGATGGGGGAATAGCTCAGCAGCACAAAGGTGGCGACAGAGACCAGACATAACAGCCCTGCCAGACGCAGCAGGGCTTTTAGCAACAGATAACCTGAATGACTCAAGGGCGAACTTAACGGCACGTCCACCGCCAATCCTGCAGGTTGTTGAGCAGGGACCAGCTACCGTGGATTTCCGGCGCCCCCTTGCCAAGATCGATGCAGCGGTTGGCGAGATAGGTGTGCTGCACATTGAGCAGCCATGCCCAGGCGGCATCTCCCTGCACTCCGGCGCCGGTTTTGCCATCCCACTCCACCTGCTGCCAGAACGGCACGGCCGCCTGCCAGTTCGGGGCATCCAGCGCCTGCTTGAGGTGGCCATCCACCACAGGGTTGCTGTAGTAGCCCGGATTGTAGAACTCCACGCCACCGGAGCCGCTCTGGTAGTGGTGATAGAGCTCCATGGGATCCAGACTCCCCCACCCCATCAGCACCGGATTGGCGTGCATCTCCCGCTCCACCTGCTCCCAGCTGCCGGACTTGAGGCTCACCTCAAGACCGATGGGTTTGAGCATGGCCCGCACCGCTTCCGCCAGATCCCGGCGGGTGCTGTCGCCACTGGTGTACCAGAGGGTAAAGGCGGCGCGCAGATTGCCCTTGTGGCGAATGCCGTCACTGCCCATCTTCCAACCCGCCTCGTCGAGCAGGGCGTTGGCATGGGCGACATCTCCATCCTTGAAGGCGGTGGCTTTGTTTAGCCAAGGCAGGCCTTCTACCGCACTGTAAGCGGGGATGGCGTGCCCTTCCAGCAGCTGGTCGGCCAGCAGCTTGCGGTCGATGGCGTAGTTGATGGCGCGGCGCACCGCCACGTCAGAGGTCACGTCGTTGCCGATGGGATAACCCTTGGCATCCTTGCCGCCAGCAGGCGGAATGGGGAAGACGATGCCGCGGTTCTCCACGCTCGGCCGCACCCACAGCTTGAGGGAGGCTGGCACTGTGGGCGCCAGTGACGGGGCAATGCGCACCACATCGAGCTGGCTGCTCTGGGCGGCGGCATAGGCGCTCTCTTCATCGATAAAGACAAAGACCAACCGTTTGAAGTCATTATTGCCACCGGCGTAATAGGGGTTCGCCTCCACCACCAGCTGCTGGCCGGGCAGGAAACTCACCAACCGGTAAGGGCCGGCACCGACCGGCTTTTGGGCATAGGCTTTTGCGTCGTAATCCCGCTTCGACACTATCCCCAAAGATCCCAGCACGTTGACGAAGGTGCTCTGGGGAGCACTCAGGGTGATGGCAACCTCGGTGGGCGAGAGCACCTTGGCCGAGACAAAGTTGCCCATGTCGATCTTGCCACCACCCTGGGCTGCGCTGTTGTAGGTAAAGGCCACATCCTCGGCGGTGAGCGGCGCGCCATTGGAGAATTTCAGTTCAGGCTTGAGGGTAATAAGCCACCCCTTGCCATCCTTGCTCGGGGTCACCGCTTGGGTGAGCACATTCTGCCAACTGAGATCGGCGTTCTGTTTGAGCAGCGGGCTATGCAGCAGCAGGTAGCTGCCGTGGCTCCAGCCGAGCAGAGGGTCAAACCCTTCGGTGGGTTCAGCTCCGATGGCGAGCTTGAGCTCGGCAGGCACAGGTTGGGCTGCGGCCAGCGCCGCGTGAGAGGCAGTGCCCAGCAGCAGAGTCAACAGGGCGGCAGCACTGGTGCCACAGTAATGGCGAAAAGAATTGCGTGGAACAGTCATGGGGATCCTTCTTGTTTTGTACCACTCACGGATCATCACTCAAAAAAGAGGTGGAATGCGTGTCTGAACATGGGAGTGAGGGGCCAAAATGGCCCCCTATTCTAAACTTGATTTCGCGTGAAACCTAGCGACTATGCCGGTTGACCGCGCCGGGCACCGAATAGCCGTCTGCGGCCCAGATCCACGCCGCCAGCCCCTTGCTGCACCGGCAAGGAGAGCAGCATCTTGAGGGTGCTGCTCACCAGCGCCCGCCCCTGCTCGGCACCGAGATGGGGATCGAGCGGCGACATTAGGGAGCAAGCCAGCAGCTGGCCACTTTCGGGCAATTCACCCACCATAAAGGTCATGTTGCCGCAGGGGAGCTGCAGGGCGAGCCGATCGCTGCTGCTGCGAACTGGCCAAAGCTGATCCGGCCCCGGCAGCACCACCACGCTCAACATCCAGGGAGTGAGCACGCAGCCGAGCCACTGACCGTCAAACAACGTGCACTCCGCCACAATGGGCATGGTGGCGTGATAGAAGGGCAACGCCTGCATCTCTTCGCGAGCGATCCGCTCGTACTGGGCTACCAGCAGAGGCGCGGGATCGCTGGCAAAACCGGCAAACTCCTGCGCTGTCTCCGGTACTCTCTCCAGCACTCTCTCAACCTCGCTTAAATGGGACTGTGCCATAGGCCCTCCCGTGCTTGTTCAGCTTTCTCCTGTTCAGAGAGCGCAATCGCGGGCGCGCCAACGGCAGCCAGCAGAGTCAAAATCCGATCCGTCGCCTCCCCCATGACAGCCGCCACCACAGGGGTGAGGCCGATGCGGGGCTCGAGGGATTCGGGCTCGACCCCGATCAGGGTGAGCCGCTTGGGCGACTCCCCCGTCATGTGCAGCGCCGAGAGCACGTCCGCCAGCCCCAGCTGATGGGGGGAGATCTTGCGGCCAAACAGGGTCGGGATCTCCTCATCCCTCAGGGTCACCACTGTGCCCGGCGGATTACCGCTGCGCACCGCATCCACCAGAATGATGTGATCGCGACTGGCCATCGCTTCGAGCAGCTCCATGCCGGCGGTACCACCGTCGAGCAGCTCGATGCCGGGGGCGAAACGGTATTCGCGCCCCAGCGCCTCGACGATGCGAACCCCCACCGCCTCATCGCTCAACAGCAGGTTGCCGACGCCCAGGATCAGGGTGTTCATCACAGCACCTTCACCTGAGTCGTTTCACCATTTTGGGTATCCACCACATGCACAGCACAGGACATGCAGGGGTCGAACGAGTGAACGGTGCGCACCACTTCCAGCGGCTTGGCCGGATCGGCTACCGGGGTGCCCACCAGCGCCTGCTCGTAGGGGCCAGGTTCGTCGTTGAAGTTGCGCGGGCCCGAGTTCCAGGTCGACGGCACCACCGCCTGATAGTTCTCGATCTTGCCGCCCTTGATGACGATCCAGTGGGAGAGCATGCCACGCGGCGCCTCTTCAAAGCCTACCCCGCGAAACTCTTTATCCGCCGGGATCTCGGCCTTGATATAGGCGGTGGTATCCCCCTTGCCGATGTTGTCGACCAGCGCCTTCCACTGATGGGATAGTGTGTCTTTGAGCACGCAGCAGCGCACCGCGCGACCGATGATGCGCCCCATGGTGGAGTGCAGCTGTTCGGTCTTGATGGCCGAGCCGGTGAGCGCCTTGTAGATACCGTTCAGCTGATCGAAGTGCGCTACCGTCTCCGGGTGTTTGGCGGCCAGCTTGACCAGGAGGTCTGCAAGCGGCCCCACCTCCACCACCTTGCCGTAGAAGGTGGGGGATTTGACCCAAGAGTATTTGCCGTCATCCTGCCAACCGGTGTAGCTCGGCTCGGTCTTGCCCTCCCAAGGCTTGAGGGGCTCGTCATCCTTGTACCAGGCGTGCTTGTTGCTCTCGGCGATGCCATCCATCAGCCAGCCATCCTGATGGCTCTCGATGGGGCGATAGCCCGCCAGATTGCCATTCTCGATATAGCCGCCCGGCATCAGGAAGCTGCCGCCGTTGGCGTCGGTGGGGAGCTCCGGCACGCTCAGGTAGTGTTTGGCCCCCTGCCCCAGGTTCAGCCACTCGGGGTAGTGGGCGGCGATGATGGCGGCATCCACCTTGTAGACCTGCTCGATAAACTCGCCGAGTCGGTCGATAAAGCTCTTCACGTAGAGCAGCCGCTCGAGGTTGAGCACGCTCGGCGCATCCAGATTGATGGGGTTGGCCACGCCCCCCACCGCCAGATTCTGAATGTGCGGGCTCTTGCCGCCCAAAATGGCGACGATGCGGTTGGCATCGCGCTGGCACTCCAGCGCCTGCAGGTAGTGAGCCACGGCGATGAGGTTCACCTCAGGGCTCAGCTTCATCTCCTTGTGACCCCAGTAGCCGTTGGCAAAGATGCCAAGCTGGCCGCTCGCCACAAGGGCGCGGATTTTATCCTGCACCTTGGTCAGCTCATCGGCACTGTTGAGGGACCAGGTCGATACCCCCTTGAGCAGGTCGGCCGCTTTTTGCGGATTGGCCTCAAGGGCCGCGGTGATATCCACCCAGTCCAGCGCGGAGAGCTGGTAGAAGTGGACGATGTGATCGTGGATGTTATGGGCCGCGATGATCAGGTTGCGGATGAACTGGGCATTGACCGGCACCTTGGCACCGATAGCGTTCTCCACGGCCCGCACCGAAGCGATGGCGTGAATGGAGGTACATACCCCGCAGATGCGCTGCACAATCATCCAGGCATCGCGCGGGTCGTTGCCCTTGACGATCTCCTCCATCCCGCGCCACATGGTGCCGGACGACCAGGCTTTGGTCACTTTTCCGCCTTCGATTTCGCAGTCAATACGCAGGTGCCCCTCAATGCGGGTGATGGGGTCTATGGTGATACGTTGGCTCATACGTTGGCTTTCCCTCGGGCCTGATAATCTTGGTGAACACGTTCAAGTGATGGCAGTACCGGCAGCAGCCGGATCAACAGCAAATAGGCACACACCTCGATGGCGACGAAGCCCAGGGAGATCAGTACCTCCTCCGCAGAGGGGAAGTAGTGGTAGCCATTGCCGGGGTTGAAGGCGAGCAGGGAGTAATCCAGCCGCCAGAGGGCGGCGCCCAGCAGCATGCTGAGGGCCCCCAGGAACAACATGCGCGAGTCGCGGCGGCTCTTGTCCCAATGGAACACCAGCAGCGGGAAGATCATCAGCGCAATCTCGCTCCAGAACATGATGGAGAAGCGATTGAACTCGGAGAGATACTCCGACTTGTCGTGGATGACGATCTCGGCAAAGCGCAGCGCCACAAACAGGATCAGGAAGATGTCGATCACCTGGGTCAGCTTGTAGAAGAGCGACTTCTCGTTGGGGCCCCGCCCCGCCAATCCGGCCTGCACCAAGGATCCCTCAAACACCACGATGGAGAAGCCCATGATGAAGGCGGTCAGAAGCGAAAAGACCGGCAGCAGCTCGTAGCTTTGCCAGAGCGGATGGATCTTCTCCCCCGCCACTATCATCAACGAGCCCATGGAGGATTGGTGCATGGTGGGCAGCAGGGCCCCCAGCGCCAGCACGAAGAACATGATCTTGTTGAGGCGAATAAGTGACGCCTTCCAGCCGAACTTTTCCAGCAGCACGGGAGCGAACTCCAGCGCCATCACCCCGATATAGATGGTCATGCAGACCGCCGTCTCGAACAGCACCGAGGAGGTGTTGAAGTGACCGGGCAGGTAGAAGTACGGCAGATTCCAGTAACGGCCGACGTCAATGGTGATGGAGAGACCACCGAGCGAGTAGCCGAACAGGCTCGCCAGCAGGGCCGGTCGCACCAGCGGGTGATACTCGCCCCGGTTGAACACATAGACAGCCCAGGCCAGCGCCCAGCCGCCACAGGCGAAACCGGTGCCGATCAACAGATCGAACGAGATCCACAACCCCCAGGGGTAGCCGCCATTAAGGTCGGTGACCGAGCCCAGCCCGAAGACGAGGCGTTTTAAAATCAACATACCGCACAGCACAGCAAAGGGAGCCAGCACCAGTACCGGCCAGCTGACCAGCTTGCCGCCGAGAGGATGCGCCTTGTGATTACTCATGATCCTTGCCCCCCTTTGCTGAACTCTGATCTTTAATCTGAGCACTCCCCTGATCATGACCATCATCGTGATGGTGGTCGTGACCGTTCTTCTTGCTATTGCGGCGGATCAGCACCGAGAGTCCGGTCAGCACCACCATGGGCAACACCATTCCCTTGTAGAGGGTGTGCTGGATATGCTCGGAGCGGGCACCGGAGGAAAGCTCCGGCAAGTCGGGCATGTCGAGCTTGGTATAGGGCACCCCGGCCAGCACCAGCACCTGGGTGCCGCCCCCCTCCTTCTCGCCATAAACGTAAGGCTGGTAGTTGGGCACCTCATGCAGGTAAGGATCGTTGGCGCTGAAGGTCTGGCGCGGATAGGCATATTCACTGCCCGGGGTCGCCAGCAGGCGACGCTTGGCCTCGGCCATCAGCTCCTCACGGGTGCCGAAGATGACGGCGCCGGTGGGGCACACCTCGACACAGCCGGGCAATTTACCCTGATCGATCCGCTCAAGCCCCTTCTGGTTGCAGAGCTCGCACTTGTGGATCGCCCCCAGCGGATTGTCGTAGTCATATTTGGGCACATCGAACGGGCAACCCACCATGCAGTAGCGGCAGCCGGTGCAGACGTCCGGATCGTAATGAACGATGCCGGTCTTGGGATCTTTCTTGAGAGCCTGTACCGGACAGACCGAGACGCAGTTGGGATCGACACAGTGCATGCACTGCTTCTTGATGTAGGCGTAGCCATCCACCAGCTGATCCTTGTGCTCGCCGGTGCCGCTCTTCCACACCTGAATGATGTTGTTGGTGTAGGGCGTCAGCTTGTCGTTGGTGGACCAGGTCTGTGCGCCCTCCGGATTGGCCGGGTTGCCATTCAAACGCTGGCACTCTGCCACACAGGCCTGACAGCCGACGCAAAGGGTGGAGTCATATAACATACCGAGCGACCCGGGGATCGGCGGCTTGTTCTTGGCCGCCGCCAGTGCGGTGCCGGGGACGGCAGTGCCCGCCGCCAGCGCACCGACGGAGGCGAATTTGAGGAAGTTGCGTCTGTTCACGGTTACTCCTCCCGTGATGGGTGCTGCCCGGCTTCGTGGCGCTTCTGCTGGCGACCGAGTTCACGCACCGTCATCAGACTCACCCCCACCAGCACCCCGAGGGCGCCACCGATAAGGCCAGTCGCGGTGGGCGAGGTATAGCCCCCCTCCTGAATTTTCACATCGGGTTTATCCACCCGCGGGGTCGGGTTCTCGACCTTGGCAAGCTGGAAGATCCCCTTGCTAAAACCGACCCCCTGCTCGTTGCAGCCATAACAGGGGTGACCGATGCCGACCGGCCAGATGCCGCCGCCCACATCGCAGAACTCCAGGGTCGAGCAGTTGCCGTAGGTCTCCGGCCCCTTGCAGCCCAGATGGTAGAGACACCAACCTTGACGGTGGCCCTCGTCGCCAAACTCCTTGGCAAAGCGGCCTGCGTCGAAGTGCGGACGACGCTCGCAGTTCTCATGGATCAGCCGCTCATAGGCAAACAGCGGACGCTTCTTGGCATCCAGCGCCGGCAGCTTGCCGTAGGTGATGTAGTAGGCAACCGTGGTGAGGAAGTTGTGGGGATTGGGCGGACAGCCCGGGATATTGATGATCGGGGTGCTGATATTGCCCAGCGCCTCTTCCAGACTGACAGCGCCGGTCGGGTTGCCACCGCTGGCAGGCACACCGCCCCAGGCAGCACAGGAGCCGATGGCGATGACGGCAGCCGCGTCGGCGGCAGCACGGCGAATATGGTCGACGATAGGCTCACCGGCCACCATGCAGTAGACGCCACCATCTTTGAGCGGAATGGAGCCATCCACCACCAGCACATACTTGCCTTTATAGCGCTTGATGGCGTTGTGCTTGTTCTCTTCCGCCTGATGACCAAAGGCCGCCGAGAGCACCTCGTGGTACTCCAGCGAAATGGTATTGAGGATCAGGTTCTCGATGGTGGGGTGAGTGGCCCGCAGCAGTGACTCGGTACAGCCGGTGCACTCCTGCGCCCCAATCCAGATCACCGGCGGCCGCTCGGGGCTGGTGAGCGCGGTGGCCATCTTGGCGACGGCATGCTGACTTAATCCCAGGGTTGCGGCCATCCCGGCACACAATTTCATAAAATCACGGCGATTAATCCCATGAGCCGATAAAAAATTATCCTCGACCATTCTACTTATTCCCGTAGTGAGCACTTGTTTGGTAAATGCTTAATAGCGGAAATGCTAAGGACTCACCCACCCTGCAGTATTGATCTCTATCAACTTCGTCAGGCTTACCCATATTTCTATAGCGAGCCACATCACAAATAAAACTAATTACCCCCAAAGGGATATTTGGCAGACAAATAAATTTTATGAACTTAATTGGATGTTAAATAATTAATCATTGCATACCCTCTCTCTCGCTGTTAGCCAAATTAACATGACTAATATTTTTTCCATACCGCTCATTTCACAATAATGAAACCCAACAATAAATAACTAATTAAATATACCTTTACGCACCGCGTTGCATATTCTTCGGGTTCATCCGCCTGCAGACCCCGGCTTGTCGCCCCAACCAGAGTGGTCTCATGGCCAGCAAGGCACTATTTGCCTGCGCTCCTGCGAGCCAAACTGCGCTGCGCCGCTCCGCTTTGCCTCCCTGCCGCTTAACACAGATCAATGAAAAGATGTAGCCGATGCATACCTCATCGCACGGCATCCCCCACTCGCTATCGCCTTCCATGCAGATGAGTAAATATCGCAGCAACGGATATGTTTACGCATCAGCGTGAATCCACATTCAAATTAATTGTGAGAGAAACGGCAAGACGGCAGACCGCATACAACATAGTGATAATATTTAACTCGCGACGTATTCGCTCATCCGGTTACAGATGTTATCGTCCATATTCATACTATTTACCTTCACGTCACCCAAGCTAATTAACCAGAGCGTAAATATCTATACCAAACGAGATGAATGACAATCATTATTGTTCATGGGCGACCAAGGGAAATTAGTGGGATGATGATGACAATAGAGAGGCGCACCAACCGTCAGCCGAGCAGTGACGCCAGCAACTACAGTGCCTGATCACACTCGTTAACCTGTTTTGGTCAACTAAATCTGGACACGTGGTTAGGGGCGTTGTTAATGGGATGGTCGCCCCTCAACGGCGAACACAGCAATATCTGCGCCATCAATACGTCCAGGGGATAGCGAAAATGCGGAACAAGCATTCCCGGGATGCGAATGCTCAGAATGGCGAGTGCAGCGCCAACCAGACCGCCAGCGGGATCACTAGCACAGAGAGGGCATTGCCGCCGAGCACGATACTGGCCACCTTGTCCGGCTGGCAGTGATATTGCTCGCAGAGCATGTAATTCAAGACCGCAGGGGGCAAGGAAACCGACAACATCAACAGCGGGATCCACTCCGTCTTGAGCGGCAGCAGCCAGATCGCCAGCAGCAGCGACAATCCCCCCGCCAGCAGATAGAGCAGGTTGCACTTGAGCGCGAGGCCAAGGTGATCGAGCTCCCCCTCCATCAGGCGAATACCCAGCGCAAAGAGCATCAGGGGCACCGAGATCTGGCCGAGCAGCGAGGCCGTGGTCACCACATATTCCGGCAGCGTAATGTGCAGGTTGGCCACCAGCAAACCGACCAGCGCGGCCCACAGCACTGGGCTGCGCAGCCACAGCCAGCGGGAGGTATTGGCCGAGAGGATAAACATGCCGACCGAGATGTAGCTCGCCGCCGAAAATGAAAAAGAGTTACGGGGAAAATGAAAAGCTACCGGCCCATTAGTTTATCAAACTTGGTGGCACCGGAATCACTGAGTTTGATAACCCCGTTAAACCGGCATTAAACCTCTATCTCATAGGTCGGTAAATCCGGCGCCTCTCCAGCAAGCTCCCCTCCCCTGTAAAACGCCTTCTTGCCAATGGCTACCCCAGTGCCCCGCACTGTGACTGTCCCACCCGCTAACGCGCTGAGAGTCGTGGTCGTGGTACCTACTGCGGTCACGGTACCAACCAGCAAGGGATCAGCGCCGGGCACCAGCTCCAGGAATCGCTTAAACAGGTTCATACAAATCGCTCCACACTCAGTTGCTGGCGCACCGTCATGGCCCTGTTCTGCTGCGCAGCAGAGACCCTGACGCCCCGGTTGTAACCCTTCCAACCGTCCACGGCGAGCAGCGCCCCCGGCAGGATCAAGCCGGTATCAGCTGACAACGGCAGTTCAATGGTCTGGGTACGCTTGGGCATGGTCTTGGCCAGCCCCACCACACCCAGGGCACGGGCGGCCGTCACATCACACACCAACGGGTGGGTGATGGTCGGCGCTTGTTGCTCGCCAGCCGTTCCCTGGCGCACCACCCGCGCACTGATGCCCTGGTGGCCACCGCTGACCCAGATCCCGTTGGCGGCATGACCCGGCTGGAAGTCACTGCCCAGGGTGGTAATGATGGCTCGGGGGATCGCCACATCGGCCTCTGCAGTATCGAGCTGCCACGGCACGGTGGGATATCGCGGCTTGATGACTAGATGACGGTTACGCTGGTGTGGCAGCACAAAACCACCGGCCGCATCAGCCAGGTACCTGACCACCTCGATCGGGGTCTGGTTATCCAGGCTAAAGAACCCGGCAGGTACCAACCAGTCAGCCGCTTGCCAATCCAGCGTCCAACCCACCGGCAATACGGCGGCCGCTAGCTGCGCCATGGTCGCTGCAGCACGCTCACTCACCGCCTGCGCCAATACATGGGTCGGTGACAAGTAAGCGGTGCGAGAGCGTCCCGTCAGCGTTGCTGACTCACGGCCAAAGCTCTGGCTCGATTGCCAGCCATCACACACGCAGTCCCATTGCTGACCGTTGATAAGAATGCTGACCTCTTCCTCATCGGTCAACGCAGCCGCCGCGATACGGGGGATTTGAGCGCTGAACTGCCACGCCCAGGAGTCGGTATCGAGCTCGATACTTACCGCCGTGGCAGGGATATCGAGCCCATCGCGTACCCGCACAATCTTCGCTGTATTGCTCACCAGATAAACCCTCCGGGTTGGAATGACGATTGCCGCATCGCTGCCCTGCCAGACAAACTCCAGCTCTGCCGTGTCGCGCTTGCGCCCGAATGCCAGCCGCAGCACCCGCTTATCGGGGCGGATGGGGGGCTTGGGTGGTTCTGGTGGTGGCGTCTTGCCCCAGGAGGGCAACATGGCCTCAT